>JANXLP010000120.1 GCA_025355125.1 Opitutaceae bacterium
CCTGCCCGCCGGCGACATCACCCGCTTCGCCCTCGACGCCTGCGTCCGCTTCGACGGCACCATCTTCATCGCCGAGATCACCGGCGCCGAACTCGCCGCCATCCTCCAAAAATCCAACCAAGACCCCGCTACGCCCCTCGCCGCCCGCCGCGGCGAAAATCTCGTCGCCGTCGGCCCCACCGTGCCCATCGATCCGAAGGGCCGCTACCGCCTCGCCACCACCGATTGGGGCGCCAAAAACGCCCGCACCTACTTCGGCTCCGAAACCCTCGGCTTAACCGAGCTGCCCGCCCTCCGCCTCAAAGCACTCGCCACCGCCGCCCTCACCCCCACGCCCTAAAGTGGCTGCGGCATCCTGCCGCAGTTCCCCGCCGATTTCCCCATCGCAAAATGCGCGAGCCTTTCATCCATCCTCCGCCCGCTCTAAATCTTCCGGAATTTTAGCCACCAAAAGCACAAAAATTCCCCTCGGCTCCGTCTCGAATCTCCATCGCGCCTATAGGCGCAACGCCCTCTCAGCCGCAGCCCACCGGCCCTTTGTGCTTTTTGTGGCTAAGAATTCCGTCTCCGCCTGCTCGTCCTCCGTCACAAACCCGTCGCACTTTCCCTCACCGCCCCTGTCGTTCGCTGCGTCATGCGCTCGCTCTGTCGCCTTTTGCTCCTCGCTCTCGCGCCTGCGCTCCTCGTGGCGCAGCCCACACCGTCGTCCTCCGCGCCACCTGCGGCGACCCCGCCCGCCCAACCCACGCCACCCTCGACCGACGACCTTTTCCAACTCGGCCAACAACTCTTCGATCAACTCGCGCCGCCGGAAATCAAGGCGCAGTATGAATTCCCCTCGAAGCAACAGTGGGACGAGTTCGCCGTCCGCCTTCAAAAAGCCCTGGAAAGCGACGACCTCCGCGCCCTCGCAGAATACGCCCCGCAAGCCCGCGCCGCGCTCCCCGCGCTCCGCCTTTTCCCCGAATACGAAGACTACGCCGACTGGCTCGCCGCCCGTCTCGACGAACTCGAAGCCGCCGAACAAATCGTCGCGCAAAAACCGACCGCCCCCACGCCACCCACACCCGGTCCATCTCCGACCCCCGGACCCGCGCCCATGCGTCCGACGACGCCCTCCGCTCCTGCCGGCCCGCGCGCGGGCGCGACGATCCCGCATTACGATCTCTGGCTCGCGCGCGTCGGCACGCACACCGTCCCCGCCCGCGCTGCCGAACTCCTGCCGCGTCTCCGCGCCGCCTTCGTCGCCGAAGGCGTGCCGCCCGAACTCGTCTGGCTCGCCGAGGCCGAATCCACTTTCAACCCCACCGCCCGCAGCCCCGTCGGCGCCCGCGGCCTCTTTCAACTCATGCCCGACACCGCCAAGGAACTCGGCCTGAGCACCTTTCTCCCCGACGACCGCACCGATCCCGAAAAATCCGCCCGCGCCGCCGCCCGTCTCCTCCGCGCCCACTACGAAAAATTCGGCTCCTGGCCGCTCGCCATCGCCGCCTACAACGCCGGCGCCGGCCGCGTCACCCGCCTCTTGGAGAAAACCTCCACGAAAACCTACGCCAGCATCGCCGCCGCACTCCCCGCCGAGACCCGCCTCTACGTCCCCAAAGTCTGCGCCCTCGTCGCTGTCCGCGGCGGCGTCAGCCCCGAGAAAATCCCCGCCCCGAATCGCGGTTAATCTTTCAGTGTAAATGGCTCCGAGGTGGGCCGCGCGCTCCGCCGCGCGGCCGAAGCAGTCTTTATGTCCGTTCGCCGCCGCTCGCTCCCGCCTGCTCTTCGCGGCGCGTTTCGAAACTGGCTGCGCGCGGAGTGCCCGGCCCACCTTCGAGCCGATAGGCAACTCCGATCGCGACGCAGTCGGATGCTTGCCCTTGATGCCGCTGCTGGCTCCCTCACTACTCGAAGCCATGAAGCGCATCACCTTCTTTCTCCTTCTGATCGTCGGTTTAGTTCCCTGCTCACTCGCTCAAACACAACCGAAGCAAAGCGAAGTTATCGAACGACGCGTTTCCTCCCTCGAAAGCAAAATAGCCGCACTCCAACGCGAAGTCGGCGACGTCCCCACCATCGCGCTTTTCCTCACCGGCGCCTTCTGTGCGCTCTGGGCACAAAATACTAGGCGCAGCGGTTGGCTCTGGTTTTTCCTAGGTCTCTTTTTCTCTATCTTCGCCGTGCTGTTTCTGCTGGCGAAAAATTCGGGCGATATCGACCGGCGAAAAATTAACTGACCATCTGAACCGATAGCGCCTCACCCCGCTTTCCTCACCCTTACATGCAAAAAATACGCGACCACCTGCGCATCCTGTAAACTCGGATTCGCCAACACCGTCGCATCGTTCGGTCTCGGCTCTTCCACGCGCTCGATCACAAAGCCCGCAGCGATCAGCAGATTGATCCACTGCCCCAGCGGACGGTGGAAACGCGGCACTCTAAACATCGGCAACCGCTGCCTCAGCGCCAGTGGCGCCGTCCCAAAAATCCACTCGTCGATCTGTCCGCGCGTCTCCGAAAAATAATCTCCGACCTCCACCGCATACGTGAGCTTCCGCTCGTCGCGGCAGTTGCGCCGGTGCGGCGGATTAAAGCACGGGTGCAGAATCGAGAACTGCAAAAATCCACCCGGCCTGAGCACACGGAACGCTTCTTCCACCACCTGCACCGTCTCCGGAATGTCCATCAGGCTCATGCAGCCCACCGCGAAATCGAAAGACGCCGTCTTGTAGGGCAACTCCACCGCGCTCGCGTGATGATACGTAATGTCGAGTGGTGAGCGCTGCTCCTCTTCGCGTGCGTGGCGGATAAAAATCTCCGCGATATCCATCCCCGTCATCTGCGCGCCGCGCTGCGCGATCAGCCGCGTGTTGTGCCCCTCGCCGCAGCCGATATCGAGCCCCTCCAACCCTTCGACCGGCGGCAACATCGCCAGGAACGCCGGCGTGTTCAGATGATCGCGGTAGGTGTCGTAGCCCGCGCGCGCGAGCTTCGTCCAAGCCTCGGCATTCCCGTTCCAACAATCTCCGGCCGTGAGGTGATCCATGGTTTGATACCGACGACACGTAACCGTTGGCCGTCGCTAATCGACGCTAATGCTGAGCCGATCTATGGCCGCAAAGAGCCGCAAAAATCCCTCCTACTCCGGCTAAATCTCCATCGCGCCTACAGGCGCGCGGGAGAGTTTCGCCGCAGCCCACCGCAGTCTTGCGCCTCTTTGCGGCCATCCCCTCCCGAATTCCCCGGAATTCCTCCCATCGACGGTGCAATCATTGCCCTCTCAACCGTTGCCCGCTTCGCCTTAATTCGCGTTGTCTCGCCGCCGCCTGCCCCGGACGCTCCGCTCATGTCGCCCAACCCCTCCCGTCCCGCCGCGCTGCTCCTTCTCGGTCTCGCCGCGCTCCTCGCCGGCGGTTGTTTCACGACCCGCGGCCCGCGCAAGACCGAGCGCTCCAGCAGCGTGGTCGCCTACCTCTACCCCGACCAGACCAACCCGCTCCCGCCCACCTCGATCCCCGTCCTTCGCCTGCCCCTCCGCGTCGGCATCGCCTTCGTCCCCACTGGCAACGCCAAATCCGCCGGCTACTACGCCGCCGACAACGGCGTCTCCGAACAGCAGAAGTCCGTCCTCCTCGAGCGCGTCGCCGCCGAGTTCAAAGGCCGCGACTACATCCAGAGCATCGAACTTGTTTCCTCGACCTACCTCCGCGCCGGCGGCGGCTTCGATAATCTCAACCAGGTCCGCTCCCTCCTCGGCGTCGATGTCATCGCCCTCGTCGCCTATGACCAGGTCCAGTTTACCAACAACAATATCCTCTCGCTCTCCTACTGGACCATCGTCGGCGCCTACATTTTCCACGGAAATCAGAACGACACGCAGACGCTCATGGAGGCCGCCGTTTACGACATCGCGAGCCGCCACCTCCTCTTCCGCGCGCCCGGCGCGAGCCGCGTCGAAGCCGGCGCCGCCGCCGTTTACGTTCAACAACGCCTCCGTGCCGACAGCGCCGCCGGCTTCGATGCCGCGACCACCGAACTCATCGCCAACCTGAAGCTCCAGCTCGAGTCCTTCCGCGAGCGCGCGAAAAATTCCCCCGGCGAAGTGAAATTCGAGCATAAACCCGGCTACAAAGGCGGCGGCGGCTTCGGCGCGTTCTCCGCCGCCGCCCTCGGCCTGCTCTTGTTCTCCCGCTTCCTCGCTCTACGCCGCCGCACCTAAATCCCGCCGCGTTTCCTCGCCAGTAAATGCAGCCGGGGTGCCCTCAGCCCGTATCCGCGTCGCTCCCTCCTCTCCCTTGTCCCCCGCCTCTCCCAACTCCTCCGCTCCCGCCGCGCCCCGTGCGGTTTCCACGCCGCCGCCCCCCCGTGCGCCGCTCCCCGTCGCCGCCGTCTTCGTGATCGTTCTCGCGCTCATTGTCGCCTCGCAGCCGGCCCTCGCGCCGTCGCTCCTCTATGAACGCGCCGCCATCCTCCGCGGTGAATACTGGCGGCTCTGGACCGGTCACCTCGTCCACTTTGGTGCGAGCCACCTCGTCTGGAACCTCGTCGTCTTCGCTCTCGCGGGTATCTGGGCCGAGCGCCTTGCCCCCGCCCGCACGCGCCTCCTGCTCGCGCTCGCCCCCGGCGTGATCGGCCTCGCGCTCCTCGCCCTCGATCCCGCACTCGCCACCTACGGCGGCCTCTCCGGCCTCGCCGCCGCCGCCCTCGCATTCCTCGCTTTCACCCAACTCGCCCAAAATCCCGCCGCCGGCACCGGCTCCGCCTCCGACCGCTGGTTCTGGCGCGTCGTGCTCGCGCTCATTCTCCTGAAAATCGCCGTCGAGTTCGCCGCCGACCAACCACTCTTCGCGCGCTTTGCCGCCTCCGGCGTGCGCTCCGTCCCGCTGGCGCACCTCGCAGGCTTTCTCGTGGCGAGCACCGTGCATCGCAGCCGTCGCCGCCGCGCGGTCTGATATTCCCGGCCATGTGGCCCCGGCACGTTACCCGGCTCGACCGCCGTAAATCTTTCTGAGCCTTCTGCGCCTCCATCCGACTCGAACCGGGAAAAATCCCCGGTTTAATTTCTATTTGTCCCAGGCGGAGCCGCCACCGGATGCGCTAAAATAGGCATCACATGGAAACCTCCGGTGTCCACCGCGTGCTCATCGCGCATCATCATCCGCCGCTGGCCGTGCTCATCGGTGAACGCCTGAGCACGGAGCCCGGTCTTTCCATCTGCGGTGTCGCCTACACGGCGGCGACCCTACGCATCCTCGTCAGCTCGTTGCAGCCCGACATCCTCATCCTCGACGCGAACTTCGAAACGCACGGTTTGGGCACGCTCTGCCGGCATTTTTATCTCACGCAATCACAGCTGCGGATCATCGTGCTCACCACGGGCACCATGGTGGAGGACCTCCGACCAGTTTTTGCTGCGGTCACGACCATTCCCGCGTCCGGCATCGCGACTCGCCTCCTGCCCGCGGTGCGTCAGATCACCGGCGCAGGATCTGCCGCGCATTCGGCCGCAGCTGCGACCTGACCGATCAGGAATTCCCCCTGCGGGCCGCGGGCCCTGCACTCCATGCGCCACGTTAACCGCTTCGAAGGGAATTTTCGCACCCACGACTTCGCGGCCACCGTAACCTTCGCCTTGCTCCGCATTTTTTCCTGCTGTCCACTCAGCCATGGGATTTTTCGACCGCCTCGCTGGCAAAAAAGCTTCGCCGCCACCCGCGACGCCCAACGCCTTTTCCACGCCCGCGCCCCTCCCCGCTGATCCCAGCGCCTTCGCCGGCAATATCCTCCCGCGCCTCGCCGCCGCGCGCGCCTGCCTCGACGCGAAAGATCTCCCGGGCGCCCTCGCGATCTACGAAGAGGTCCTCGCCGCCGCCGGCGACCGCGCCGATGTCCTTGTCACCATCTCCGGCGACCTCGGCTCCACGGGCCACATCGTGAGCATCATCGAACTCATCGCGCCCCGCTACGACGCGGAAAAGCACGGCCCCGCCACCGGTCTCAACATCCTCCAGGCCTACCTCGCCGTCCGCCACACCGATGCCGCGCAGCACGTCCTCGACATCCTCTTCGACCTCAACCGCCCCGAACTCGAAGACCGCCTCCACGGCTTTTCCAATGCCCTCGCGGAAATGATCGTCTCCGGCGCACCGCCGATCCCGCTGCACGGCGCCGCCGGCGAGGCGACCGATCCTGCGTCCGCGTCTGCGCTGCCCGCTGTCTCCAAGGTCGATCTCGTCAGCATCAGCAAACCCATCTGGTTCTACGGCCTCGAACCGCTCGCCGATAAAATCCTTCCGCCCAAGACCGCGCGCGTCCGCCGCATCGCCTTCGCGCAGCTCGCGCTCCCCGGGGCCTACACCGATGTGCCCGCTGCGCAGGCCCGTCCCGAAGACGAGCTCGGCCGCCTCTCCCGCGCGCTCCCGCTCTGGTTCGCCGAGACGTTTTATTTTTCACCCCACTACGCGCCCATCGCGGCGCTCGGCATTTTCCACCCTCCCGGCAATGCTCCGAAGCAGCCCTTCATCTTCGCCAATGAGTGGACCACGGAAAACCTCCGCCAACTCGTCGAATCGCCCAATGGTGACGGCCTCGATTATATTTTTACCGGCGCGCTCCGCCAGCAATCCGGCGATTACGAACTTCTCCTCCGCGTCTGGGAGGTGAAGAAATTCCGCGAGCGTAAACAGTTCCTCGTCCGCTGGAATCCCGCCTCCGCCGACGCCGAACTCGCCAAGCTCCACGAGCAGATCCGCCTCTTCATGGAATGGACACCCGAGAAATCCGGCCTGCCCTACGCCGCGCCCGCGTCACCACGCGTCTGGCTCGACACGCTCGGCGCCTCCCTCGGCCTCTTCCTCGCCGAAAAAGCCCTGCTCCCGAAAGAAATTCTCCCGCCGCTCGCGCCCACGTTCAACGAACTCGCCCCGCACGCGATGAGCACGGCGAGTGCATCGCTCGCCTGGTTGACGACGCTCCACCGCGCCAAAGCCCTCGGGCTCGCCCCCACGATGTCCGATGTGATGCTCTCACCCAACCCGCACGTCGCCGAGGCGCGCGCGTTGCTCGGTTAGTTGGCATCCCTCGCGACGGCCCGTCGCTTTGCGCGTTCCCTTCCCTTGATTTCCCTCGCGCGCAGCGGCATGTTGTCCCTTTTCATGTCTCCGACCGCCGTCACTTCCGACCTCCGCATCCGTGCGACCAAGCCGCTGCTCGCCCCGGCCATCCTCGAGGAGGAAATCCCCCTCGACGCCGCCCGCGCCGCGCTCGTCGCGCGCACCCGCCGTGAGGTTGCCGCCATCGTCACCGGCGCCGATGACCGCCTGCTCGTCGTCGTCGGCCCGTGCTCGATTCACGACCCCATCGCCGCGCTCGACTACGCAGATCGCCTCGCCCCTCTCGCCCAAAGCCTCTCACCCGACCTCCTGGTCGTCATGCGCGTGTATTTCGAAAAACCCCGCACCGTCGTCGGCTGGAAAGGTCTCATCAACGACCCCGACCGCGACGGCACTTACCAGATCAACAAAGGCCTCCGCCTCGCCCGCCGCCTCCTCGCCGATGTCACCGGCCGCGGCCTGCCCGTCGCCACGGAATTTCTCGATACCACGCTCGGCCAATACTACGCCGATCTCGTATCGTGGGGCGCCATCGGCGCACGCACCGTTGAGAGCCAGATCCATCGCGAACTCGCCTCGGGCCTCTCGATGCCCGTCGGTTTCAAAAACCGCACCGATGGCGACATCCAGGTTGCCGTCGACGCCATCCGCTCCGCGCGTCACCCCCACTGGTTCACCTCACTCACCCGCGAAGGCGCGCCCGCCGTCATGGGCACCACCGGCAACGACCACACTCACCTCGTCCTGCGTGGCGGCACGCGCGGCCCGAATTGTTCCGCGGCCGATATCCGCGCCGCCGCCGCTCTTCTCGCCAAAAATAATCTCCCGCCGCACGTGATGGTTGATTGCTCTCACGCCAACAGCGGCAAAGACCCCGCTCGCCAACCTCTCGTCGCCGCCGACCTCGCCGCGCTGATCGCCGCCGGCGAGCGCGCGATCTCCTCCGTGATGATCGAGAGCAATCTCCTTGGGGGCGCACAGGATTATCAGGCGATCCCGCTCGTTTACGGCCGCAGTGTGACCGACGCTTGCCTTGCCTGGGAGGAGACCCTGCCGGTCTTCGACGCCCTCGCCGCCGCCGTGCGCGCCCGCCGTAAATGACGCTTTTTCCGCCCTCGCCGCCGCCGCGCAAAATCTCCTTTCCTGCCCGCCATCGAACCCACGTAGTTTCACGCTCTTGCCTGTCAGTGTGATTTCCCTGATACTTTTGTCTCATTCGCCCGCTCATGCCCGTCATCGCTCTCATTTCCAAACTCCGTTCGCTTCGTAACGAGCCCGACATCGCGAGTCAGCGCCGCTCCGGTATCACTCCGCTCACCGAGCAGCTGGGCATCGCCATTCCCGTCCTCCGCACGCTCGCGCGCAACCATCGGGGCGATCACTCCCTCGCCCTCGATCTCTGGGCCGCTGACATCCACGAGTCGCGCATCCTCGCCACCTTCATTGCCGATCCCGCCCGCCTCACCCGCGACCAATCCGAGCGCTGGGTGCGCGAGTGCGACAACTGGGCCCTCACCGATGCCTTCGCCTTCCTCGTGGACCGCACGCCCTTCGCCGCCACCAAGGCCCACCTCTGGAGCACGCGCCAGGGTGAGTTCATGAAACGCGCCGCGTTTTCCACGATGGCCGGCCTCGCCATCCATCAAAAAGATCTGCCTGACGACATCTTCCTCGCGTTCCTGCCTGTGATCACGCGCGAGTCGATCGACGACCGCAATTTCGTGAAGAAGTCCGTCAACTGGGCCCTCCGCCAGATCGGCAAACGCAACCCGCGCCTCCGCAAAGCCGCCATCGCCGAGGCCAAGGTCATCGCGAAGCTCGACTCGCCCTCCGCCCGCTGGATCGCCAAAGACGCGCTCGCCGAGCTGAAGAAGTAAGGAAGTAGAGGGACTTCAGTCTGCGGTAGCACCGACTGCCGTTCGGTTGTCCGAGGTGGGCCGTGCGCTCCGCGCGCGGCTGGGCAGCACCCCGCGCTTTATTCGCCACCCCGTTCTCGCGTCCGTGTCCTCACGTTCGCCCGTGTCCCAAGGCCGCGCGCGGAGCGCCCGACGCACCTCGGAGGCGGCTATAATCCCCACATCAGTTGATTTTTGACTTATCGTAGCTGCGAGCGTGAGCGAGTGGTGGTTCGCTATCGTCCAGAAATCACCAGACGTGGGTATAAGCGCAGCCGTTTACGAAGCTTCGGCGACTGCGAGTTGTCCGCAGCCGGCGGCGATGTCGATGCCGCGGCGCTGGCGGACGGTGCTCGGCAGGTCGAATTCCTCGGCGAGGATTTTCTGGAAACGTTTCGCTGCGTCGCTGCGCGTCGGCGTGCCGGCGTAACCGTTGGTGGGGTTGAGTGGGATCAGGTTCACCTGCGCGGAGAGACCGCGGAGCAGTTCGCCGACGGCGCGGGCGTGGGCTTCGGAATCGTTTTTCCCCTCGATCAGCGTCCACTCATAAAAGATGCGGCGGCCGGTCGTCTCGCTGTAGGTGCGGCACGCGGCCATAAGCTCGTCGAGTGGCCATTTTTTCGCGGCGGGCACGAGGGCTGCGCGTTCGGCCTGCGTGGCGGCGTGGAGCGAGACGGCGAGGTGCAACGGGCGCATTTCCTTCGCTAGCCGCAGAATCCCCGGCACGACGCCGACGGTGCTCAACGTGATCCGCTCAGCGCCGAGGGCGAGGCCGGTCTCGTCGCGGAGGATGTCGATCGCCGTCATGACTGCGTCGTAATTGTGCAGCGGCTCGCCCATGCCCATGAGGACGATGTTGCGGAGGCGGGCCCGGGGTGTAGCCGGGGTCGCCGACCCCGGTTTCGGACCGGCCTCGGCGAGGCCGGCTACATTCTTCAGCGCCCGCGCGACGTGCACGGCCTGCGCGACGATTTCTCCGGGCGTGAGATGGCGCGTGTAGCCCATCTGGCCGGTGGCGCAGAACACGCAGCCCATCGCGCAGCCGACCTGCGAACTCACGCACGCCGTGACGCGACCGGTGAAGCGCATGAGCACGGTCTCGATTTTTTCGGCGTCGTTGAGCGCGAGGAGGTATTTGTGCGTGAAGCCGTCGCTGGAAGCGGTCTCGAGCGCCGTGGGCAACACGCCGAGATGCGTCTCGGCGGCGAGTCGCGCGCGGAGTTTCGGCGGCAGCTCGGGCATAGCGTCGAGCGACGCGGCGAGCTCGATATAGAGATAGTTCCAGAGCCGCGCGACGTGCACCGGATTCAACTCCCAACGCACGAGCTGCACGCGGAGCTGCTCGCGGGTGAGGTCGTAGAGGTTGAGGCGGGGGGCGGGCATGACGCGGGCGATTGAAGCGCGTTATTTCAACGAGGCGAGCGCGTCGGTGATGGCGACGGTCTGGCGCTGACGTTCAAGGAAGAAGCTGACCTCGGTGTAGCCTGCGGCTTGGAGGTGCTTGAGCGCAGTGGGGTAGTTGTCGCCTACGCGGGCGGGGCGGTGGGCGTCGGCGCCGATCACGACCGGGATGTTGCGGGCGCGCATGAGGGCGAGCATCGCGGGGCCGGGGTTCATCTCGGAGAGGGTTTTATTGAGGCCGCTGGTGTTGATCTCCATGGCGACGCCGGTGGCGGCGATACGGTCGAGGGCGCGCTCGATGTTGGGCTGGATACGCGCGAAATCCCAGTCGGCGGGAGACTCGTTTTTCACGAGGTCGGGATGCGCGACGGTGTCGAAGAGGCCGGACTCGGCGGATTCGGCGAGGTGATCAAAGTAAGTGCGTTGGTAGGCGTGGGGATCGCCGGTGAAGTAACGCTCTTTGTAAGGAATCATCTGCATGTGCACGGAGCCGAGCACGTGGTGGAGCGGCACGCGGGCGTGGAGCTCGCGCAGCCAAGTTTCCAGGCCGAAACCGGGGAGGTAATCGCTTTCGAGGCCGAGCCGCACGTCGACGCGGCCGGCGAATTCTTCGCGCGTGCGGGCGATGAGATCGACGTAGGTTGGAAACTCCTCGGGGCTCATCCGATATTGGAGGCTGAGGCCATCGGGGAGCGGGCAATGGCAGGTGATGATGATGCCCTTAAGGCCGCGCGCCTCGGCCTGCGCGGCGTATTCGGCGGGCGTGCCGTGCGCGTGTTTGCAGAGGGTGGTGTGGGCGTGGGATTCGTAGAGGAGCGGTGGCATGGAGGCGTGAAGTCCGCGCGCGGGCGCGCTGGACCGAGGGATGAGCGTGCGCCGAAGCCGCGGCGCCGCAAGGGCGGCGTTGGGGATCGAAAAGGTGGAGCCCGCTCTGCGAGCGGGCTGGCCACGGAAGGCCGGCAGGATGCCGGCGCTGCAGGTGGGCTCAGAGCTGGCGCGCGCGGAGGATTTTCACGGCCGGTTTGAGAGCTTGGCCCTCGACGGGCGACTGCTGGATTGCTCGGACGACTTCGAGGCCGCGCACCACGCGACCGAAGGCGGCGAAGCCCTGGCCGTCGGGATTTCGTTTCCCGCCGAAATCGAGCTCGGGCTGGTCGCCGAGACAGATGAAGAAATCGGACGTCGCCGTGTCGGGGCCGTCGCGGGCCATCGAGATGGTGCCGTCGAGGTGTTTCAGTCCGGTGTCGCGGGTGCGTTCGAGGGCGATGGGGATGCCGTCAAGTTTGCTCCGGGCGGGGTCGATCCCGGCTTGGATGACCTCGATCTTTATTTTCTTGTCGGGCTGGTTGTCGGGTTTGACGGTGCGGTGGAAGCGGCCTCCGTCGTAGAGGCCGGCAGCGACGTAGCGGAGGAAGTTGGCCGTGGTGGCGGGGGCGTGGACCGGGTCGAGGGCGAGTTCGATTTCGCCGAGGGCGGTTTCCCGCACGATGTGAACGAGGGCTGGGGCCGAAGCGGGCTTGGATTCTGCCAAAGCCAGAGAGGGAAGAAATGCGAAGACGCAGCAGGCGAGTAGGGTGCGCATGGAATGAAAAAGTCAGCGTGAGCGGGTGGGCTCGATTTCGCGGATGAAGTCAGCGGAGCGTTTTTCGGCGACGACGATCTCGGCGGGCTGGATCTTTTGGAGATGGGCGCGGATGCGGGAGGCTGAATCGCCGCGATCCACGCCGTAGTGTTGGGCGACGAGCAGCCAGGCGAGGGCGGAGGTGTAGTCGCGGGCCGTGCCGGTGCCGTTGGCGTAAAGCGCGCCGACATTGAAGATGCTCTGGAGCGAGCCGCCCCGGGCGGCTTGGAGATTGTAGGTGAAGGCTTTGGTCTCGTCGCGCGCGGCCTCGACGCCGCGCGTGTAAACCTCGGCGAGATATTGGGCGGCATCGGCGCTGCCGGCTTTGGCGGCGCGTTCGAGGACGACGATGGCGCGCACGGGATCGGCGGGCGTGAGCTGGCCTTCGCGGAGAGCTTGGCCGAGCGCGGCGCCGGCGTGAACGTCGCCACGGTCGGCAGCGAACTGAAGGGCGGCGAAGTCGGGATAATTTATACGGCGCCCAGTGGGTAGCATGAGATTCACCGGCGGCCCTGAAGGGACGTGGATGGAAGCGGTGGGTGAGGTCAGATCGGGCGGCGTTAATTTCGGCGGGGTGATCGACGACGAGACATCGGGTTTAAATACGGTGGGGGCCAAGGGCGCTGGGCTTGCGCTTCTTGGCGCAGCGCTTGGGGAATTGGAGGAGAGTGGGGCGGGCGCCGTTGGCAGGAGCGCGATGGCGGTGGTGGCGGCGAGTTCGCGTTCGATGTCCGGGGCGCGCTTCTCGGCGGCGGTGATCCACTCGGGGCGGCGGAGCTTTTGGATGCGGGCGCGCACGGTCTGCTCGGTGTCGCCGCCGGTGCCGCGCTTCGTGGCGAGGATGAGCCAGGCGAGACCCTCGGCGTAATCGCGCTTCACTCCGTGGGCCCCGACGTAGGCGGCACCGACATTGAAGAAGGCTTCTTTTTCTCCGGCGGCGGCGGCGGCGCGGAAATAGGCGAGGGCGCGACTGCGGTCTTGGGCGACGCCGTTACCCTCGTCGTAAATCATGCCGAGACGGAAGATGGCGGAGCCGATACCGCCGCGGGCGGCTTTTTCCAGGAGGGTAAGCGCGCGGGGGATATTTTGGGCGACGCCATCGCCGCGCAGGAGTTGTTCGCCCAACTGTGCGCAGGCCTTGAGGTTGCCGGTAGCCGCGAAGCGTTCGAGTTCGGTGAGGTTTGACCAGGGCACGCGGTCGCCGGCTGACATCATGACGGGGGCGGACGATGCGGCACCCCGCGTAGCTGGAAAAGCCGCAGTGATCGACACGAGACAGGCGAGTGCGAGGCGGAGCTTCATGGCGAGGTAGTGGACCTTGAGCAGGGTGGCGGGTTTCACGCGAGGGGTGGGCAATAAAAAATCAGGTCGCCAACGGAGTTGGTGCGACCTGATTTGCAGAGTCAGCGAGCTGGGCTCGATTATAATTTTAGACGTCGTCGTCGGCTTTTGGCCCCGAGGCGGTGATGACGACTTTTTCCATGATCGCCTTGCAGATCTTCTCGGCGAGTTCGGGCTTTTCCTTCAGCGCGGCCTTGGCGGCGTCGCGGCCTTGGCCGACGAGGTTGCCTTCATAGGCGATCCAGGCGCCCTTCTTTTCGAGAATCTTGTGTTCGATGCCGAGATCGATGAGCGAGCCCATCTTGGAAATGCCCTCGTCATACATGATGTCGAATTCGACCTCGGTGAAGGGCGGGGCGACTTTGTTTTTGACGATTTTGATCTTGGTGCGATTGCCGATGACTTTGCCCTCGGGGGTCTTGATCTGGTCCTTTCGGCGGATGTCGATACGGACGGAGGAGAAGAACTTCAACGCGCGACCGCCGGAGGTGGTCTCGGGGCTGCCGAACATGACGCCGATCTTTTCGCGGATCTGGTTGGTGAAGATGCAGACGCAGTTGGTCTTGCTGACGACGGCGGTGAGACGGCGCATGGCCTGAGACATGAGGCGGGCCTGGCTTCCCATGGTCATGTCGCCCATCTGGCCGTCGAGTTCGGCCTTGGTGATGAGGGCGGCGACGGAGTCGAGGACGATGACGTCGATGGAATTGGAGCGGATGAGCGTCTCCATGATGTTGAGCGCGTCTTCACCGGAGTCGGGCTGGGAGACGAGGAGGTCGTCGAGATTCACGCCGACGACGCGGGCGTATTTCGGGTCGAGGGCGTGCTCGACGTCGATGAAAGCGGCGAGACCGCCCTTTTTCTGAGCCTCGGCGATGACGCTCAAACAGAAGGTCGTCTTGCCGGAAGACTCGGGTCCGTAAATCTCTATGATTCGGCCTTTTGGGAGACCACCGACGCCGAGGGCGAGGTCCACGGCGAGGGAGCCGGTGGAGAGGGTCTCGACCTTCATCTTGGCGTTGGAGCCGAGACGCATGATGGAACCGTCGCCGAATTGCTTGGTGATGGAGGAGAGGGCGAGCTCGATGTTTTTCTCGCGGGCATGGGTGACGGGACCGACGGCGGCGGAGGCGGTTTTGGTGGGAGCGGCTTTGGACATGGGAGGGAGGATTGGGCTGAGGGCTATGGGTGCGCTAAAAGCGGTTTGATGGGTAAGACATGATATGTCTTAGTCATGTCCGTCAAGATCTATTTCATGAAAACCAAGCTGCTGCCCGGGGAAATATCCCGAGCGGACGAAGCGATCAGTGTCCTGTCGGCGGAGTGCCGCCGGGCTTGAAGGCGGTGGAGCCCGCCTGATTTTGGGATATATAAACTATGCTAAAAGAGTGACTTGCGCTTCTATCGCGGGCCGCCCTTTGTTGCTCACCCGATGAGTTTATCATCACTCAAAGCATTGGCATGTGCGCGTCCCGCATGTTCTCGCGGTTTTTTGCCGTCTTGAACGTTTTTTTAAGCAGTGAGCACCTACCACTCCCATCGCAGCTATGCCGCTGCTCAGGCACGAGCCCAACGTGAGTCGGTGCGCATGGAAAAGGAGTTTGCTCGCCAGCTGAAGGAGCGGGCGAAGCTTGATCAGCTCGGGCAGGCTCAACTCGAAGTGGCTGACAGTGAAAACAGATTCGAGGTGTTGTTATCGCTACACAAAGACTGCGCGCCGGTAGTGGATTGGAGTGAGCTTGCGAGTGCTCTTTGTCCTGCGGAGCCGTTGATCCCGGCGGTTGAGGTGCGTCGAGATTGGCGGTCGAGGCGTATCTCGGATTTTGCCGACACCGAAACTGCCGAGCCACCGCTCTGGATTGAGGGCCCTGACCATCCGGAACGCGTGGCGTTTGCTGAAACAGTGCGGGCCTGGCAGAAAAATAAGTTATTGGCCGAGCGTGTTCTCAGCGGGGACGAGCACGCGTTTATCGAGGCACTCGGTGAGTTTAGTTTTCTGGATGAAATCGCCCAACTGGGAACGAGCATCGAGTTGACGGTTCATTCGAATCGGCAGTTGGAAATCGATGTCCGGTGCAATGACGCCCGTGTGATTCCCTCGACGTCCAAGTCCCTCACCACGTCAGGCAAGGTCTCGGAAAAACAAATTCCGCACGCTCGTTTTCAGGAGATATACCAGGATCACGTGTGCAGCAGTCTGTTGCGGGTGGCCCGTGAGGCGTTCGCGGTTCTGCCGATCAACGCGCTTCTGATTAACGCGCACGCGACGATCCATGATTCGGCGAATGGAACCGACAGCGTTCAGCCGATCTATTCCGTGCTGATCCCACGGGACGGACTCTCCACTTTCAATTTTGACCGGCTCGATTCATCCGACGCCATCGAAAGTTTCCCTCACCGTGGAGATTTCAAGGGCTCGCGAAAAGCGGGCGCGTTCCTAGCGATTAAACCATTCCGCTTCGGCGATGTGCCGCCATCAGCGGGGCAAACACAGGGCGCTTCTTTGGCATCCCTGCGTCAGCAGGTGTCTGCTTTTCGCGATGTGCTCAACGGTATGACCGCTAGGGATGAGCCTGAACCTTCTCCATTATCATGAACAACGTTCTCGCCGTCGCCCTCGCGGTCATATTGGTCCTCTATATCTGGGCCCGCATAGTGGGCTCTCGGCTTCGGAAAAAACTAGCCGAAGCCGAAGGTGCAGCTGTCGCGGTGCGGCAAGATTATGAGAGGAAATTGGCTGAAATGATCATAGCCAACAAAGTGGCTCTTGCTGCGGCTGAGCAGTCGCTGGCCGATGAGGCCGACGCTGGCAGAAAAGAAAACGAGCGTATCCGACAGCACTACCAGGCGGAGGCGCAACGAGTCTTTGCCGACACCAGCCATGCTCTCGCCGAGGCGCGGCAACAGCTCGATACGTTCAAAGGCCTGCAGGCTTTCGCGAAAGACGAAGTTGAGGCTCGGGTGATCTTGGCTGCCGCCCTGCGCGAGGCGGAAGATTTGCGGGCGCAGGCCCTCGCGATTTTTTCCAACGCCAAGGCGCAGTCGTCGGTCGAGCGCGATGCGGCCATCCAGAAGGCGAAACTCATCCGCACGCAGGCCGAAGTATTGCTTTCGCGAGCCACTGTTGATTCCGCCCGCATGGTCGCGGCCGCGCACCAAAAGGCCGAGGAAATCGCCGGCGACGCCTACGCGGCTTTGCGGGATCGGGATCAGCTCGACGAGGCGGTGAAGGCGATCCGTAACGTCATTGAGGGTTATGGTGATCGCTACATCGTGCCCACGCGTTCGCTCATTGATGATCTTGCGGCGGACTTCGGCCACACCGAAGCGGGGCAGCAACTGGCTTTGGCCCGCGAACAGAGCCGGCGCATGATCGATCAGGGCCTCGCGGCGGAGTGCGATTACGCCGAGCGCAACCGGCGCGATACGGCGATTCGGTTTGCTGCGGATGCTTTCAACGGGCGCGTCGATGCCATCTTGACTGAAGTGGAGCGCGAGAATCATGGCACATTGGAGCAACGGATTCGCGACGCGTTCAGCCTCGTGAACATGAATGGCGCGGCGTTTCGCAACGCCCGCATCCTCCCGGCGTATCTCGATGCCCGTCTCGCAGAGCTAAAGTGGGCTGCGGCGGCCCACGAGTTGAAGCTCAAGGAGCGCGAAGAACAGAGGCGCATCCGTGAACAAATCCGCGAAGAAGAACGGGTTCGTCGCGAATACGAGAAAGCGATCAAAGAGTCGCAACGGGAGGAGGATTTGCTCAAGCAGGCGCTGGAAAAAGCTCGGAAAGAGGTCGAGGAAGCCGGGGCCGGAGAGCGGGCCAAGTTAGAGCAACAGATGGCCGATTTGACCCAGCGGCTCGTCGAAGCAGAGGCGAAAAATCAGCGGGCGCTCTCGATGGCCCAGCAGACTCGCAAGGGTAACGTCTACATCATCTCGAACGTCGGGTCTTTCGGCGAAGGCGTCTTCAAAATTGGCATGACCCGACGCCTCGAACCGATGGACCGCATTTGGGAACTCAGCGATGCCTCGGTGCCCTTCGAGTTCGACGTCCATGCCATTATTCCGTCGGACGATGCGCCCTCGCTTGAAGGTGAGCTCCACGCGGCGTTCGACGATCTGCGGATCAACCATGTGAACCTGCGCAAAGAGTTCTTCCGCGTGCCTCTGGACCGTGTTCGTAAGATCGTCGCCGACCGAGGTATCGAAGCGAAATTCACATTGGTCGCCGAAGCCCAGCAATACCGGGAATCGCTCGCCATCGCCAAGATGTCCGCAGACGACCGTGCTCGTTATCGAATGAACCGGGAACACGACGTGGATTAAACCACAGATGGCCACGACTGGCATGGACCACAGTTTGGCGGCTCAGTCGTTTCTCCGTAGCTGCTCTTTTAGGAAATCGGGGTGACGCCGCTCATGCACGAGCCCCAACACGTAGAGTGTGTCGCCCTCGATTTTATAGTAGAGCAGGTAGGGAAAGGGTCGGCAGCGTCGGCAGGGAAAACCGTGTGGCCGCACGTGATCGCCACCCAGCCACCTCAGCACGGTTCTGACGGCCGATTTTACCCGTGCTTCTAAATCTTCACCCAATCGCGGTAAAATTTCCGCGTAACGCCCGATCTCTTTCTGCAACTCCTGTTGAAACAGGCTGCTGAAAACGATCTTCATGCAGGTTCGCCAAAGACTTCTTCAAACGTAGATCCCTTGTCCTCGCCCGACTGCAACCGGCTGAAGCGCGAAATCAGTTCGTGGCGAATCTCTTCATCGCTTCGTCGATCCGTCGTAATACTCTCGAGTAACAGGCGCGCCAGGGTTTCACGCTCGGCAGGCGGGAGAGCCAGGGCTTCTTCGGCCAGATAAACGCTCGTGAGGGACATGTTTTGAGCGTGGAGGCAGTCGCACGGTTGGCAAGAGTGCGCGCGGGCTCGCGGGCGCTACAAATCCTCAGTGCCCCGCCGGTGGCGTGCCGCCTGGCTTGAAGGCGGTGGCGAACCAGACGGCGAGGAGGATGAGGCCGAAGCTCACGCCGTAGTTCCACGTGAGCTTTTCCTTCAGCACGAGCCACGCGAACAGCGCGAAGACGCCGAGCGTGATGGCTTCCTGGATGATTTTTAACTGATAGCCGCTGAACTCGCCGCTCAGGTAGCCGCCGCGGTTGGCGGGGACCATCAGGCAGTATTCGAAGAACGCGATGGCCCACGATACGAGGATCACGATGAAAACTGATTTGCCCTCGAGGAACTTGAACTTCAGGTGCCCATACCAAGCGAGCGTCATGAAGATGTTGGAGCAGACGAGGAGGAGGATGGTCTTCATGGAAGAACGAAAAACGCGGAAGGGCCTCAGGCGGGTTTGTCACTTAATAGGTGACAAACTCCTCGATGCATAAGGACCGAAATCAGATTTTATAGTAGCTCTTAAACCAATCGACGAAGTGACGCAGGCCGTCTTCGAGCGGGACTTTGGGTGTGTAGCCGAGAGCGGATTGGACGCGGGTGAGGTCGGCGCAGGTTTCGAGCATGTCGCCGGTCTGCGGCGGGAGGAGTTCGATCTGGGCGGGGCGGCCGATGAGTTCCTCCAGCATTTTCACGAAGAGAAGTGTCTCGACGGGGCGGTTGTGGCCGAGGTTGAAAATCCGCGCGGGCGGCACGGGCGTCTCGGCGGGCGGGTAGAGGAGGGCGCGCACGACGCCGTCCACGATGTCGTCCACGTAGGTGAAATCGCGGAGGTTTTTGCCCTCATTAAAAAGCTTTAGCGGCTTTCCCTCGCTCAGCGCGCGGGCGAAGAGCGTCGGCGCCATATCGGGCCGGCCCCACGGACCGTAGACGGTGAAGAAGCGCAGGCCGGTGACGTTGAGGCCGTGGGTGCGCGCGTAGCTGTGCGCGAGGAGCTCGTTGGCCTTCTTGGTGGCGCCGTAAAATGACGTGGGCTGATCGGTGTCGGCGTCTTCGCGAAAAGGCGAAGTCGCGCCGGCGCCGTAAACGCTGCTGCTCGATGCGTAAACAAGATGCTTAGGGCGCGTGCGGCGGCAGGCCTCGAGCACGCTGGCGAAGCCCACGAGATTGCTGTGGGTGTAGGCGCCGGGGTTTTCGAGGCTGTAGCGCACGCCGGGTTGCGCGCCGAGATGGACGACGTAGTCGGGCTTAAAGTGCGCGACGAGCGCGGAGAATTTTTCTGCTTCGGCGAAATCGGCCTGGACGAAGCGAAATTTATCGAGCGGCGCGAGTTGCTCAAGCCGCGCGCGCTTGAGATCGACGTCGTAGTAGTCGGAAAGATTGTCCACGCCGAGCACTTCGCAGCGCTTGGTCTCAGCGAGGCGGCGGGCAACATGGTATCCGATGAAGCCGGCGGCGCCGGTCACGAGCACTTTCATTCCGCCGAGCGATAGCGCGCGGCTCGCGGCGGGGCTAGGAAAAAGACGGACAGATGCGCGCACGACGCGCGAGGGCGCCGCCTACTATGACAAGAAATTCACCGCTTCCGCCGAAGAGCGGGCTTGATTGGCGAAAAACCCGCCCTATTGCTTGCGACTCTTTCGCCCGCCTCCACGTTCACCACATGAAGATCAAAGCCTATCTCAAGCCGTCCTGCGGCTGGTCCAATGGTGTTCGCGCCGTCATGCGGAAACACAGTCTCGCCTTCGAAGACATCGATATCATCAACAACCGCGCCAACTACGCGGAGATGGTTGCCAAGTCCGGTCAGCCCCTCTCGCCCTGCGTCGAGATCGACGGCGTGATGCTCGCGGATATCTCCGGCGAGGAAGTGGAAAATTATCTGCTCAGCAACGACCTCGTGAAAAACAGTGCCGCTCCGGCCGGCGTCCCGCTCAACGCGGGTTGCTCCGACGAAGAACACGCCAAAATGGCCACTAAAACTGTTCGTTTCTTCTGACGCTGAGAGCACACCGCGCACAATTCCGGGCCGCTCTCGCACCAACGAGACCGGCCCTTTTTTTGCGCCTTCACCGACCGCACCCGCGCCCTGACTTACCCCCCCTTTTTTCCAACTCCGTGAATAACGACACCCACGCCACCCCTGATTCCGCCGACGACAATCGCCCGCTGACGATGCGTCCGGTCAAACAGGGCCTCTATGACCCCTCGTTCGAGCACGATGCCTGTGGCGTCGGTTTCGTCGTCGATATCAAGGGCCGCGCCTCGCACAAAATCCTCCGCGACGCGCTCCAGGTGCTCATCAACCTCGACCACCGCGGTGCCAGCGGCGCCGAGGTCAACACAGGCGACGGCGCCGGCATCCTCCTGCAGATGCCGCACAAGTTTAACGTCGAGGTTTGTAAAAAGGCCCGTATCGCGCTCCCCGAGCCCGGCCACTACGGCAGCGGTCTCGTTTTCTTTCCGCGCAATCCCACGATGCGCCGCAAGCTCGAGGAAGTTTTCGGCCAGATCGTGCAGTCCGAAGGCCAGACGCTGCTTGGCTGGCGCACCGTGCCGACGAACAATTCTTCGCTTGGCGAAACGGCCAAGTCTTCCGAGCCGTTCATGCGCCAAGTGTTCATCGGGCGGAATCCCAATCTCGCCGACGACATGGCTTTCGAGCGGAAGCTCTATGTCATCCGTAAGCGCGCCTATTCCGAGATCCGCGCCGCGACCATCGGTGGCGCCGAGACGTGGTATCTCCCCAGCCTCTCCTACAAGACGATTGTCTTCAAAGGCATGCTGCTCACCACGCAGCTCTCCGACTATTTTCCCGACCTGAGCAACCCCGCGATGGAGACCGCCATCGGCCTCGTCCACTCGCGCTTCAGCACGAACACGTTTCCGAGCTGGGACCGTGCGCATCCGTATCGCTACGTCGCGCACAACGGCGAGATCAACACCCTCCGCGGTAACATCAACTGGATGCACGCACGCCAGGCGCTCTTCGCCTCCGAGCTGTTCGGCGAGGACATGGCAAAAATCCTTCCGATCATCAACCCGCACGGCAGCGACTCGGCGATGTTCGACAACACGCT
>JANXLP010000121.1 GCA_025355125.1 Opitutaceae bacterium
GGTGATCCGCCGGCACCCAGTCACGCAGGTCGGGCGGCAACAGCAGCGGGGTGTCTCGGTCAATATTCACGTATCGGGCCATATCCAATTACATAGCAATTACTAGGCCAAGTATCAGCCTAAGTCCGACAGCCTGCTAGACAAATAGTAAACTATCCGTTTCCAACATGGGACGCACCTCCGACGCAGACGAAAGGCTGAAAGACGCCGCGCTCGACCTCATTTGGGAAGAGAGCTACGGCGCGGTCACCATCGACGACATCTGCAAGCGGGCCGATGTGAAAAAGGGGAGTTTCTACTACTATTTCCAATCCAAGGCCGAGCTGGCCGTGGCGGCGCTCGAAAATATGTGGGAGCGCGATTGGAAGCCCAATTTAGATCAACGCTTCTCCTCCTCCGTCGAACCGCTGGTCCGATTGACGGGCTACTTGGAGTCGATTTATCCTATCCAATTGGCCATCAAAACCAAGTATGGCAAAGTCTTGGGTTGTCCGGTGTGTTCGGTTGGCTCTGAGATTTCCACCGAGGAAATCGATGTCAGCGCCAAGATTCGCGAGATCATGTCCCGTAAACGCCGCTACTATGAGTCGGCCATTCGCGATGCAATTGCCGAGGGTGTAATTGAAGCCTGCGATGCCACGCAGAAGACTCTCGCTCTCGTCGGTCTGATTGAAGGCCTCGTCAGCCAGGCGCGGATCATGAACGATCCCGAGGTTCTCCGTGAGCTTCCGGCGATGGCGCTCGGCCTCCTCGGCGCTAAGCCCAAATCCAGCCCCCCGGCCTCCGCTCCCGCTCTCACCTAAAAAATCCTCTTTGCGACTGTTCGCGCACGCTTATCGTGCGCCTTTTTTTACTCTCATTTATAACCAAGTAGTCAACTACTCGACTTTATCCCAGTCATGATCGCCTCCACTCGCTTCAATTTCTCTCCCGTCAAATCCCTATCGCTCACCCGCCTCACGGCCGGGGCCAAGCGGCGGCTAAAGTTGAGTCTGGCCAGCCGCGCCGGTCGCTCTGCCGAGACGCACGTCGCACCCGCCGCGTCCGCCCAGCCGACCCTCGGGCTGCTCTGGGATCGCTCGATTCTCGATCACCTGAGTTCCCCGCTGACGCGGTATCACGAATAAGCCGCCGCTCTTTGCTCCCATCATCTTCGCCTAAATCTACCGCATCCAAATTTCCCTTCGCCATGACTACTACCAACACCACCACGCCTTCCGTTTCGTTACAGCCATCGTCTGTCCGTCGCGTTGCCTTCCTCACCAGTCTTGCTCTCGCCGGCGGTCTCGTCGCCACGTCTGCGTCTCTCTCCGCCGCTGATGCCATCGTGCCACCCGCGCCCAAGGTCACCATCGCCGCCGTCGAGGAAAGACTCCTCGCCGATTACGAAGAGATCACCGGCCGTGTTGATGCCGTTGAAAGCGTTGAACTCCGCGCCCGCGTCTCCGGCCATATCGACGCCGTGAAATTCCAGTCCGGCCAACTCGTGAAGAAGGGCGACGTCCTCTTCTCGATCGATCCCCGCTGGTATCGCGCCCAATTCGACCTCGCTCAGGCGCACGCCAGCGTCGCCGAACGCGAGGCCAAGCGCGCTGATGAACTCTTCGCCAGCGCCGCCATCTCGGGCGAAGAGGCCGAAGCCCGCCGAGCCCGTGCCGCCGAGGCACTCGCCGCGCTTGCGACCGCGCGCCTCGACTACGAACACACCGAAGTGCGCTCGCCCATCGACGGCCGCGTTAGTCGCGCGTTCGTGACCGCGGGTAATCTCATCTCTGGTGCGCCTGGCAACGCCACGCTGCTCACCACCATCGTCTCGGTTGGTGACGCCTACGTCTACGCCGACATCGACGAGACCACGGTCCTGAAGTTCAACCGCCTCGTCCGTGAAAACCGTCTCGCGACCCAAGGCGGCCGCATCCCGGTCGAACTCCAACTCGCCGACGAGTCCGGTTATCCGCGTCACGGTTTTATTGAGTCCACCGACAACCGCCTCAATCCCGGCACCGGTTCGCTCGTGCTCCGCATGATCTTCCCGAACACCGACGGCGCACTGCTTCCCGGCCTCTTCGCCCGCGTTCGCGTCCCCGTCGGCGCGCCGCAGCCCACGATGCTAATCAGTGAACGCGCCATCGGCACCGACCAGAGCCAGAAATTCGTCCTCGCCGTAGGCAAAGATAACACCGCCGCCTATCGCACGGTGAAACTCGGCGGCACGATCGACGGCAAACGCGTCGTTCGCACCGGTCTTCGCTTGGGCGATCAGATCATCGTCAACGGCCTCCAACGCGTTCGCCCCGGCATGACTGTGGATCCCGAAGTCGCCGTCGTCGCCGCGCCACCGCCCGCTCTCAATCCCGCGACGGGCACCGCCGTCGTCGCCCGCTAATCCGCGTCCCGCTCAGCCCGCTCCCACGCGTTTCCCTCCTGAAATAGCCGCCTCCGCGCGGCTCCCAGCCACTGCTTTGCCTACCGCCTGACACCACCGACCATGAACTTCTCCGACTTCTTCATCAAACGCCCGATCTTCGCCGGCGTCTTATCCATCGTCATCTTCCTCGTCGGCGGCATCGCGATGTGGCGCCTGCCCATCAGCGAATATCCCGAGGTCGTGCCGCCGACCGTGATCGTCCGCGCCGTCTATCCCGGCGCTAATCCGAAGACGATTTCCGAGACCGTCGCGGCGCCCCTCGAGCAAGCCATCAACGGCGTCGAGGACTCGCTCTACATGTTCTCCCAAGCGACGAGCGACGGCGTGATGACGCTCACCATTACCTTCAAGCTCGGCACGAATCTCGATACCGCGCAGGTGCAGGTGCAGAACCGCGTCGCGCAGGTGGAGAACAAACTCCCCGAGGAAGTCCGCCGGGTCGGTGTCACCACGACGAAGGCGTCGCCGGACCTCCTCATGGTCGTCCACCTTTTCTCGCCCGATAATCGCTACGACGACATCTACGTCCGCAACTACGCCACGCTTCAGGTCCGCGACGTCCTCGCCCGCGTTAACGGCGTCGGCCAGGTCCGCGTCTTCGGCTCCGGTGATTATGCGATGCGCGTCTGGCTCGATCCCAACAAAGTTTCCGCCAAGGGCCTCACCGCCTCCGATGTCGTCGCCGCCATTCGCGAGCAAAACGTTCAGGTCGCCGCCGGCGGAGTGGGGCAGCAGCCCGTTTCCCGCGCCACCGATACCGAACTCCTGATCAACACCAAGGGCCGCCTCAGCTCCGAGGAAGAATTCGGCGCCATCATCATCAAGCGCGGCGCCAACGGCGAACGCGTGCAGCTCCGCGATGTCGCCCGCATCGAGCTCGGCGCCTCCGAATACGCGCTCCGCTCGCTCCTCAACAACAAGCCCGCCGTCGCGCTGCCCATCGCGCAGCTCCCCGGTTCCAACGCCATCGCCACCTCCGATGCGATCCGCGCGACGATGCTCGAGCTGAAGAAAAATTTCCCCGACGGCCTCGACTATAACATCGTCTACGATCCCACGATCTTCGTCCGCGATTCCATCAAGGCCGTCGTCCACACGCTCCTCGAGGCCATCGTGCTCGTGGTCATCGTCGTTGTCCTTTTCCTCCAGACGTGGCGCGCCTCGATCATCCCGCTCGCCGCCGTGCCCGTCTCGCTCATCGGCACCTTCGCCGCGATGCACGCGCTGGGCTTCTCCATCAACGCCCTTTCGCTCTTCGGCCTCGTGCTCGCCATCGGCATCGTCGTCGATGACGCGATCGTCGTCGTCGAAAACGTCGAGCGAAACATCTCCCTCGGAAAGACGCCCTTCGAGGCCACCAAGCAGGCGATGCGCGAGGTCACGGGTCCGATCGTCGCCACCGCGCTCGTGCTTTCGGCTGTGTTCATTCCCACCGCGTTCATCAGCGGTCTCACCGGCCAGTTCTACAAGCAGTTCGCGATCACCATCGCCATCTCGACGATCATCTCCGCGTTCAATTCCCTCACGCTTTCGCCCGCGCTCAGCGCACTGCTCCTCAAGGGCCATCACGAGCCGAAGGATCGTCTCACGCGCGGAATGGATTTCGCGTTCGGCTGGTTCTTCCGTCCGTTCAACCGCTTCTTCGCATGGGCCTCGCAAAAATATTCCAACGGCGTCGCCCGTCTCCTCCGTCTCGCGGTGATCGCGCTCGTGCTCTACGTCGGTCTCCTCGGCGCGACCTCGTTCCTCTTCAATAAAATCCCCTCCGGCTTCGTCCCCACGCAGGACAAGCAATACCTCGTCGCCTTCGCGCAGCTTCCCGCCGCCGCTTCGCTCGAGCGCTCCGACGCCGTCATCCGCCGCATGGGCGAGATCGCGCTGAAACATCCCGGCGTCGCCAACGCCATCCAGTTCCCCGGCCTCTCGATCAACGGCTTCACCAACTCGCCCAACAGCGGCATCGTCTTCGTCGCGCTGAAACCGTTTGAGGAGCGCAAGAGCAAGGACCTCGCCGGCGCCGCCATCGCGCAACAGCTTCAGAAAGAGTTCGCGCAGATCCAGGACGCGTTCATCGCGATCTTTCCACCGCCCCCCGTGCAGGGCCTCGGCACCATCGGCGGCTTCAAACTCTACGTTGAAGACCGCGGCGACAACGGCCTCGACGCGCTCTACAGCGCCACGCAGGGCCTCATCGCCAAGGGCTACGAGACACCCGGCCTCGCCGGTCTCTTCACCAGCTTCACGATCAACACGCCGCAGCTCGACGCCGACATCGACCGGGTAAAGGCCAAGGCCATGGGCGTCCCGCTCGCGAACGTCTTCGAGACGATGCAGATCAACCTCGGCTCGCTCTACGTGAATGACTTCAACCGCTTCGGCCGCACCTACCAGGTTGTCGCGCAGGCCGACGCCGATTTCCGCTCCCGCGCCGAGGACATCCTCCGCCTCAAGACCCGCAACAGCGCCGGCGAACTCGTCCCGCTCGGCGCCCTCGTGAAGGTCAACGAGACCTACGGCCCCGACCGCGTGATGCGCTACAACGGCTATCCCGCCGCCGAGATCAACGGCGCCGCCGCCCCCGGCTTCAGCTCCGGTCAGGCTGAGGCGATCATCGAGAAGCTCGCCAAGGACACGCTCCCCAAGGGCATGGTCCTCGATTGGACCGAGCTCACCTTCCAAAAGATCATCGCGGGCAACACCGGCGTTTACATTTTCCCGCTCAGCATCCTCCTGGTTTTCCTCGTCCTCGCCGCGCAATACGAGAGCTTCCGCCTCCCGTTCGCCGTCATCCTCATCGTCCCGATGGCGCTCTTCTCCGCGCTTTTCGGCCTCTGGCTCACGCAGGGTGAGAACAACGTCTTCACGCAGATCGGCCTCATCGTGCTCATCGGCCTCGCCGCCAAGAACGCGATCCTGATCGTCGAGTTCGCCGTGAAGCGCCGCGAGGAAGGCGCCTCCATCACCGAGGCCGCCCTCGACGCCGCCCGCCTCCGTCTCCGTCCGATCCTGATGACGTCGATCGCCTTCATCGCCGGCGTGTTCCCGCTCGTCGTGAGCACCGGCGCCGGCGCCGAGATGCGCCGCGCCATGGGCGTCGCCGTGTTCTCCGGCATGATCGGCGTCACGATCTTCGGTCTCTTCCTCACGCCGGTCTTCTACGTCGTCCTGGAAAAAATCGGCGCCCGCAAACCCGCGCATGTAGCGCTGCCCACCGAACCACAGCACGCGTGAGGGTAGGGCGCGTTATCCCTAACGCGCCGCTCCGACTCACCACACCGTAAACCGGCGGGTTAAGGATAACCCGCCCTACCAAAATCCATGAAACTCTCTTCGTCCCTGCTCCTCCTAGCCACCTCCGCCAGCGTCTTCGCCGCGCTGCCGAGCGTCGGCCCCGACTATCAACGTCCGACCACTCCCGCGCCCACCGCCTACCGCGACGCCGACAACCTCGGCTCCTGGAAGACCGCCGCGCCCGCCGACACCACGGCGCGCGGCGAGTGGTGGAAGCTCTTCGCCGATCCCGCGCTCGATGCGCTCGAGACGCGTGCGCTCACCGCCAACCAGGATCTCCGCGCCGCCGCCGCCCGCGTCGAGCAGGCCCGCGCCGCCGCTGGCATCGCTCGCAGCGGTTACTGGCCGCAGCTCTCGGTCTCGCCGTCGGTCACTCGCGAACGCACCTCCGGCACGACCGAGAACGTCGCGCCCGACACGCTCACCACGACCTACCGCGCGCCGCTCGTTGCCTCGTGGGAACTCGATCTCTTCGGCCGCGTGCGCCGCCTGAGCGAGAGCGCCCGCGCCGATGCCGACGCCAGTGCCGACACGTTTGAATCCGTCCGCCTCGCCCTCACCGCCGAAGTCGCCGCGACCTACTTCTCGCTCCACGGCCTCGACCACGAGCTCGCGCTCGTCCGTGACACCGCCGCCCTCCGCCGCCGTGCGCTCGACCTCGTCAACGCCCGCCTCAAGAGCGGCGTCGCTGGCGAACTCGACGTAGCCCGCGCCGAAACCGAACTCGCCTTCGCCGACGCCGATGCCGCCGCGCTCGCCAACCGCCTTGCCTCGCTGCAAAACGCGCTCGCTGTCCTCGTCGGCGTGCCCGCCTCCGAGTTCGAACTCTCAGCTCTCAACTCTCAGCTCTCAACCGTCCTCACCATTCCCTCCGGCCTGCCCGCGGAACTCCTCGAGCGTCGCCCCGACATCGCCGCCGCCGAGCGCACGCTGGCCTCCGCCAACGCCCGCATCGGTGTCGCCAAGGCCGCGTTCTTCCCCGCGATTTCGCTCACGGGCGGCGCCGGGTTCGCGAGCGGCGACATCGACCGCCTCTTCAATTCCGATTCCCGCGCCTGGTCGCTCGGGCCGAGCCTCTATCTTCCGATTTTCCAAGGCGGCCGCAATCGCGCCAACCTTGAGCGCAGCCGAGCCGCCTACGACGAAAGCGTCGCACTCTTCCGCCAGCGCGTGCTCATCGCCTTCCGCGAGGTCCAGGACGCGCTCACCGCCACGCACCTCCTCGCCGAGCAATCATCCGCGCAGGACCGCGCGCTCGTCTCCGCCCGCCGCGCCGCCTCGCTCGCGCAGACGCGCTACGACGCTGGCTACGTTTCCTATCTCGAGGTGATCGACGCCCAGCGCACGTCCCTAGCGACCGAGCGTGCCAGCGCTCAACTCGCAGCCCTCCGCCTCAACACGGGCGTCGCCCTCATCAAAGCCCTCGGCGGCGGCTGGCAGGCCACGCCGTCCTCCTGATCGCTCCTCCCTTTCCGCCCTCCGGCGAAAAATCCAATCAACTCAAAAACTCAATCACTACCATCATGTCCTCCTCATCGTTAAAACTCTCCGGTAAAACCGCTCTCGTTACGGGTGCCTCCAAAGGCATCGGCGCCTCCATCGCCAAGCACCTCGCCGCCGCCGGCGCGT
>JANXLP010000123.1 GCA_025355125.1 Opitutaceae bacterium
GGTGATCCGCCGGCACCCAGTCACGCAGGTCGGGCGGCAACAGCAGCGGGGTGTCTCGGTCAATAGTCACGTATCGGGCCATATCTAATTACATAGCAATTACTAGGCCAAGTATCAGCCTAAGTCCGACAGCCTGCTAGCAAAACCGGGTTCGCTGGCCAAGCTCCGGCCGCTGCCCGGCGCGAGCAGAGAGGTCGGGCTTGCGGGGGCGAGTGGCAGGGGTAGCGTTGCGGCATGAGCACGACCACGGGCCGGATCACGTTTAATCTCAATCAGTGCGGCGGTCGTCCCTGTATCCGAGGGATGCGTATCCGGGTGAAAGATGTGCTCGACCTGCTTGCCGCTGGTGTTCCGGAATCGGAAATCCTCGCGGACTATCCCGACCTTGAAGCCGCCGACATCAAGGCGAGCCTCGAATATGCGGCCTCTCAGCTTGACCACCCCGTTCTGACCCTCGCCACGCAGTGACGTTTTTGGTCGATGCCCAGTTGCCGCCTGCGCTGGCGCAATGGTTGCGCGAGGCGGGTCATGGCGCGCAGGCGGTGCGAGAGGTTGGCTTGCGTGAGGCCGAAGACGGCGTGATTTGGCGGCACGCTCGGACGTATGACCAAGTGATCGTCACGAAAGACGAAGACTTTGCCCGACGCGTCCAGGCCGACGCAGGCGGGCCGGTGATCGTGTGGTTACGCATCGGCAACACGTCCAACGCTGCCTTGCGCGCGTGGTTTATCCCGCAACTTCCCAAACTGGTTGAGCTGGTCGGGCAGGGTTATCGGGTGGTTGAGGTGCGTTAAGAAGCGCCGCTTGGCGGGCCGTTGGTCAAAATGTGACGAAACTCCCGTTTGGCGTCGTTGCGCGGTTGTTCGGGACGGAGACCTTACGAGCCTGTGCCGCAAACCTCCGGCAACGCCGCGCTCACCTTGACGCCAAGCCCGACGGACTAAATAGTTACTTATAACAGAGCGACCTGCGTGATCTTCCGCGATTTATTCAACCGCCACTCCCGGCGCAATCTCCTGATAGAGATAAACCCCTATCGGATGCTGGTTGCTGGCCTTACACGACCGGACGAGGGTGCCATCGTGTTGGATTGCGCGGCGGAATTTGAGACGGGCGACGAGGCGGGGCTGCGAAAGTGGCTCGATGCGAATTTCGAGCGGCAGAAGGCCTGGGTGCCCGTGATCTGTGGTTTCGTGCCGCCGGAGGCGCTGTTGCAGCGCGAGAGCATCCAGCCGCGGCGGTTGGCGGAGCCAGGGTATTTCGGGTCGATTGCCCAGGAGCAGTATCAGGTCGCGCGGCCCGAGGCGTGGTCGTTTCACGCGGTGACGCCGCTGGAGGGCATGCCGCTGCTGGCGGGCAATTCCCAACGCCCCGCGCTGCTCTCCGGTGTTTCCAACAGCGACGTGCATCAACTGCAGCAGCGGTTGCTCGACCACCGGTTGCTGCCGTTCCGGGTCGAGCTCGGCATCCTGCCGCTGCTCGGGGTGATCGCGGACTACAAGGCGCGGCGGAATGAAAAGAGCGCGGTCGTGGTGGTCGTGATCGAGCAGGAGCACACGGTCGCCTACATCATCGGTAAGGAGGGCGTGGCCACGCCCGCGCCGGTGCGCCACGGGTTCGCTTCCATCGTGCAGGCGGCGCGCAAGGAATTTGACCTGAACGACGAGGCGGCGGTGCGCGGACGTTTCAGCCGCGCGGATGCCGAGCTGCAGGCACGGGCGGGGCGGTTGGTGCGCGCCATCGGCCGCGATTTGAAGCCGGTGGTGGATTCTTTCGAAATGGCGACGGGGCAATCGGTGGGCGACATCTACTGCGCCTACCTGCCGCCGGAACTCGGGTGGGTTGCCACCGCGCTCGCCGAGAATATGGGCCGCACGCCCTTCGCGCCGGACTGCGCGGAGTGGTTGCCCACCGTGAACCTGCAGGCGGCCGAGGGCGTGGCGCGCTTTGCCCCGCACTGGCTCGGCGCGCTCAGTCTCGTGGCGGACGTGCCCGGACCGAAGTTGGAAAAAACGCCGCGCGAGGATGCGCCGCACCAGGGGCCGTGGCGGGTCGATTACCGGCTCTCGGCCGCGCTGCCGAGTAACGATCTCGTGCGTCGCCGGTTTATCGTCAGCATCGTCGCCGTCACGCTGG
>JANXLP010000124.1 GCA_025355125.1 Opitutaceae bacterium
GGTGATCCGCCGGCACCCAGTCACGCAGGTCGGGCGGCAACAGCAGCGGGGTGTCTCGGTCAATAGTCACGTATCGGACCATATCCAATTACATAGCAATTACTAGGCCAAGTATCAGCCTAAGTCCGACAGCCTGCTAGGTCAGACCGGCTACGAGGACTGGGTCCGTGTGAGCATCGGCACGCAGGAAGAAATGGACATGTTCCTCGGCGCGCTCTCGAAGACGCTCGGGAAAACCTGATCCCCTCTTTCAGCAAAAAGCCGGCCCATTCACGGGCCGGCTTTTTTTGCGCCGGGGAATCGGCCTCGGCGCGGCAGAGTTTTAGCGGGATCGGAGCGTTGCTCAGATCTTACCCTTGGTGCTGGGCAACTGATCAGCGGCGCGCGACTCGATCTGCGTGGCCGCATCGAGCGCGCGGGCGAGGCCCTTGAAGATAGCTTCCGCGACGTGGTGCGGTTCCTCGCCGTAAACAAGGGACACGTGCAGGTTGGCGCCGAGCGCGTTGCTGAAGGCGCGGCAAAATTCCTTCACGAGGATGATATTGAAATCGCGCACGAACATCGTCGGCGCGTTCGCCTCGTAAACAAGATGCGGGCGTCCACCGACATCGACCACGATGCGGGCGAGCGACTCGTCCATCGGGAGCAGGAAAAAACCGTAGCGCTTGATGCCGACCTTGTCGCCGAGCGCCTCTTTGAAGGCCTGACCAAGCACGAGGCCGACATCTTCGACGGTGTGGTGATAATCGACCTCGACGTCGCCCTTGGCTTTGACCGTGAGGTCGAAGAGGCCGTGCTTCGCGAAAAGCGTGAGCATGTGATCGAAGAACGGCACGCCAGTCTCGATCTTGGAAACGCCGGCACCATCGATGCCGAGCGTGAGCACGATATCGGTCTCAGCGGTCTTGCGGGCGACGGTTGCTACGCGTTTTGAGTTTTTAGCCATGTGTCCAGGGTGTCGGCGAGGACGAGCATTTCGTCATCGGTGCCGACGCTGATTCGGAGGAAAGACGCGGTCAAGGCGTGGCTGGGGAAGTAGCGCACGAGGATCTTGTGCGCACAGAGAAAATCATAAGCCGCCTTAGCCACGGCCGGACCTGTTTCACCGAGGGTATTTTTCGGCTCGGTGAAAATGAAATTGGTCGAGGAGTCGTAGGCGAACCAACCGCGACGTATCGTGAGATCGACGATCGCGCGGTCGCGCGTGGCTTTGATCTTGGCGATGACCGTCGCGTAGTAATCGGCATCACCGAGCGCAGCGAGCGCGGCGGCCTGCGAGAGGCGGTTGACGTTGTAGCTGTCGCGGACGCGGTCGAGTAGGTCGATGATCTCGGTGTGCGCGAGCGCGTAGCCTACCCGAATGCCGGCGAGTGCGTAGGCTTTCGACATCGTGCGGACGACGACGAGGCGCGGGTGCGAGGCGAGTAGAGGAACGGCGTTTTCCTTGGCAAAAGGCGCGTAGGCTTCGTCCACCACGAGCAGCCCAGGAAACGACGCGAGCACGCGCTCAAGTTCGGCGTTGGTGAAGGCGACACCGGTCGGAGCGTTGGGCGAAGTAAGAAAGAAGGCGCGGGCTTTCGACGCGGCGATACGCTCGAGCGGTAGCTTCATCGCGCGGTCGAACGCGATCACGCTGCTCTGGCCGTCCTGAATTTCCACCAGCACCGGATAGAGCGAGTAGCTGGGGAACGTGAAACCGGCGGCGGCCTCGCGGGTGCAGAAGGCGCGCACGAGGAGGTTGAGAATATCGTCGGAGCCGTTGCCCACGATGACGTTTTCCGCTGTGAGTCCGTGCCCGTGATGCTGCGCGATAGCAGCGCGGAGCGGAGAACTCTTGGGATTCGGATAGAGCCGCAGTGAAGCGCCGTCCTCGCCGATCTCGCGGCGCAGGGCCTCGGCCACGCGGGGACTCGGGCCGTAGGGGCATTCGTTGGTGTTGAGCTTCACCCAGCCGGGCTCGGTCGGTTGGAGGCCGGGCGTGTAGGCGTGAAGTTTCGCGACATGCGGAAGCGCGAGAAAGGAAAGATCGGACATGGCGGGGTCTAAATGAAAGCTTATCGGGACGCCGTGCGGATCGACACCGAGCGACCGTGGGCGTCGAGGCGCTCCATGGCAGCGAACGCAGCCACGACGGGCGCACCGCGTTTGACGGCGGCGCGATCATAACGGATGAGACTCGTGCGGCGCTGGAAGTCGGCGACGCGCAACCCGCTGAAGAAGCGGCCGGCGCGCCCCGTGGGCAGGACGTGGCTCGGGCCCGCGGTGAAATCGCCGAGGGCGGTGGGCGTGAAGTTGCCGAGCATGATCGCACCGGCTGTGGTGATCGCCTTCGTCAGGGTCTTCGCCGACGATTCTTTCACGAGGAGTTCGAGATGCTCGGGAGCGACGTAGTTGGCGACCTCGGCGGCTTGCGCGAGAGAATCGACTTGGACGGCGAGCCAACCATCGGCGAGGACGCGGGCGGTTTTCTCGGAACGCGTGATCGTGGGCAACTGCACCTGCACCTCGGCGGCAATCGCGGCGATGATCTTGGCGGAGGTGCCCACGAGATAGATTTTCTCACGGCCGGAACCGTGCTCAGCCTGGGCGAGGAGATCGGCGGCGGCGAAATCGGCGCGCGCGGTGTCGTCGGCGATGATCATGATCTCGCTCGGGCCGGGCAGTGAATCGACACCGACCGTGCCGAAGACCTGGCGCTTGGCCTCGCAGACGTAGGCATTACCGGGGCCGTAAACTTTATCGACGGCGGGAATCGTCGAGGTGCCGTAAGCCATCGCGCCGATCGCCTGCACGCCGCCGATGCGGTAAACCTCGTCGATGCCGATGAGGTGCAGCGCGGCGAGGAGACCATCGGCGATTTTCCCGGAAGAGTTGGAGGGCGTGAAAACCGCGATCTGCGGACAGCCCGCGATTTTCGCGAGTGTCGCCGTCATGAGCACGGTCGAGACGAGCGGCACTTGACCACCAGGCACGTAAAGGCCGACGCGGCGGATGGGATCAAATTTTTCGCCGACAAGAGCGCCCTGCGGATTTTTGGCAGTCCAGTTTTTCACGAGGCCGCGGCTGTTGAAAGCGACGATGCTGGCGTGGGCCGCGACGAGCGCGCGACGCTCCGCCGGTGGGAGACGCTTGGCTGCGGCGACGATGTCCGCAGGCTTAACACGAAATTCGCGGGCGCGGAGCTTGGCCCCGTCGAACTTGGCGGCGTAGTGGGCCACGGCCTCGTCGCCGCGTTGGCGCACATCGGCGAGGATGACCGAGACCGCGTCGGAAATCTCGCGCGGCACACTCGATCCACGGCAGAAAGCCGCGAGGTCGTCGGTGAAATTTTTGTCGGCGATGGCGAGAGTGCGCATGAAACTAAAGGAGTCGGGAAGGTGAACTGGGCTCGGCGTCAACCGAGCAAAAGCGGATTTGAGAAAACCGCCACTGACTCAGTGCGCAGAAAGTGGCGGAACGGCAAAGAACGATGAGGGGAATGTCTCGTTTACAGTGATCTTATCGAAAGTGATGGTCACGGTCTGCGTCTTGCCCGCAGGGGTTTTCGTGACCGTGACGATGGTTTTCGGGAAGCGCACACCAGAGACGGTCGTCTCGCCCTGCTCGCGGATGGCGCCACCCGCCTCGGTCTCGGTGAGAACCAAGCGGCCCGTGGCGGTGTCGAAGTAGCGGGTGAAAACAATATTGGGCGCATGGATGAACGCGATCTTCTGGCAGGCGATCCCGTCAATCGTGGCCGCGCCCTGATTCTCAACGCGGCCACCCTGCCGCTCGAGGCCGCGGAAGAAGGTGAGATTCTCCAGCGTGTTGGCGCGAAGCCGTTTGATCTGCTCGGCGGAGAGCAAGGTCTGGCGCCACTTGTTCGCGTCGCTCGAATCCTGCTGGCGTTGCCACGCATCGTAGCTGTCGAGCGCGGTCTGCTCGATGGCTTTGTCGTAAGTGATGTTGATGCGCTGCTGGCCGGGCTTTTGGAACACAATCTCGACGGCGGCACGCGTCTGCTTACTCGCATCCTCGGGATCGGCAGTGACGAGCGAGCCGACATAATGAACCGATTTCACGGCATCGAGCGCGGCCTCAGCGCCGAGGAAGGCGCGGGCCTTGGTGATGATCGCGGGGTCGGCGTGCGCGGCGACGGCGAGAGCCAGCGGAGCAACGCAGAGCACAAGGCGGCGGACGAGATTCGAGATCATGGGACGATGATGATAAGGGTTGGCGCGGTTGAGGCCGCTTCGGGAATTACAGTGATTACTCCCACTCGATGGTGGCGGGCGGCTTGGAACTGATGTCGAGAACGACGCGGCTGACGCCACGCACTTCGTTGGTGATGCGGCTGGAAATTTTCCCGAGCAGATCGTGCGGCAGCTTAGCCCAGTCGGCCGTCATGGCGTCGACGCTCTCGACGATGCGGAGCGCGATGACGTAGTCGTAAGTGCGTTCGTCGCCGAACACGCCGACCGTTTTCACGGGAAGAAACACCGCGAACGATTGCCAGACTTTCCAGTAATAGCCGGAGGCCATCATCTCGTCTTGGAGAACGGCGTCGGCGTTGCGGAGAATTTCCAACTTATCGGGAGTGATGTCGCCCATCACGCGCACGCCGAGGCCGGGACCAGGGAACGGCTGGCGCCAGACGACTTCCTTCGGCAGGCCGAGGGCGGCGCCGACTTGGCGGACCTCATCTTTGAAAAGTTCGCGCAACGGCTCGATGAGCTTGAGCTTCATGCGCTCGGGCAGACCACCGACATTGTGGTGGGTCTTGATGAGCGAGGCGGGATTACCGGCGATGGAAACGCTCTCGATCACGTCGGGATACAGCGTGCCCTGGCCGAGAAACTCGGCGCGGCCTTCGATGGACTTGAGGGTCTTTTCAAACACTTCGACAAAGGTGCGGCCGATGATTTTGCGCTTCTGCTCGGGCTCAGAGATGCCCTTGAGCCGGCGCAGGAAAAGCGCCGACGCGTCAACGACCCGCAAATCGATCTTGAAGTTCCGCTTGTAGAGCGCCTCGACGTAGTCGCGCTCCCCTTTACGGAGCAGGCCGTTGTCCACGAACACGCAGGTGAGCTGCTTGCCGATGGCTTTGTGGAGCAGCGCTGCCGCGACCGAAGAATCAACGCCGCCCGAGAGACCGAGCAGCACACGGCCTTTGCCGACCTTGGAGCGGATATCGGCAACGGAGTGCGCGATGAAATCCTTGGTGGTCCAGTCCTGCGCGGCGCCGCAAATGCCGACGAGGAAGTTGCGGATCATATCCACGCCGCGCTCGGTGTGGAAAACCTCGGGGTGAAACTGAATGCCGTAGAAGCCGCGTTTCTTATCCTCGATGCCAGAGAACGGCGAGTTGTCGGAAACAGCAGTAGCGACGAAACCGGGGGGTAGCTCGGTGAGTTTGTCGCCGTGGGAATTCCAGATGCGCAGCGTGCGCGGGAGGCCGGCGAAGAGCTTGCCGGGCTTCTTGATCGTGAGCTGGCCGAGGCCGTATTCGCGGGCCTTGCTCAGGGCGACTTTGCCGCCGAGGAAGTGACCCATCAACTGCACGCCGAAGCAGATGCCGAGAATGGGCACGCCGAGTTTAAAAATCTCGGGGTCGGGGTGCGGCGCAGTTTTCGCGTAAACACTCTGCGGTCCACCGGAGAGAATGATACCGACGATGCCATCCGCGCGAAGCTGGGCCGCGGGCGTGGAGAAGTGGTAGATCCTCGAGTAAACTTGGCACTCGCGGATACGGCGGGCGATGACCTGCGTGAGCTGAGAGCCGAAGTCGAGGACGGCGATGGTCTGTGGCATGGAGAGAACGAAAGACGCGTTAGTGAAAAGACTCAGAAAACACGACCGCCGGGGGCCGCGTCAAATGTGCGCTAGAATTTCAAACGGGTATTTTCGTGGCCGCAGCGCGGGCACTTGCAGAGTTCGCTGCCGATGGGAGCGGTGTAGAGTTGATCGCAGCGGATGCAGTGAAAGGTGGTCTTGCGACGCTCGCGCTCGAAGCGGAGGTGGTCGCGACGATCATAGTAATACCACAGCCCGAGGAAGCCGGCAGCCACGAGCACGCAGTAGAAAACGGCGCCGGTGGTGAGATCGAACATAAGAAGGAATCTGGGCGCGCGAGGGAGAGCGGTGCAAGTATTTCGGCGCGCGTAGCTTCTTAGTTACGGTGAACTGTAGAAAATAAAAACGCGCCGACAGTAAGGTCGGCGCGTTGAATTTAGAGGAAGGCTACATCAAGGCAGCCTTGCCACGAGCATTAGGCCTTCGTGTCGCCTTCAGCCGCGGGAGCGGACTCGGCGGCAGGAGCAGCGGGAGCTTCAGCTTCGGTTTTATTAACCTTGGCCTTCTTGGCTTTGGCGGGCTTCTTGGCCTGCTTGTAGCCTGGGTCATCTGCCTTCACGAATTCGATGAGCGCCATCTCGGCGGCATCGCCTTGGGAGCGGGGCCCAAGTTTGTAAATACGGGTGTAGCCACCGGAACGGTTGGCGAACTCCTTGTATTTTTCGTTGAAGAGAAGCTTGATCGCATTCTCGTCGCGCACGTCGGCCATGGCCAGACGGCGGAGGTGAATGGCGTCCTTCTTCTCGGTCTTCACTGCGGCCTTCTTGGCTTTGGTGATGACCTTCTCGATGAAGGGACGCAGGGCCTTGGCCTTCGTGAAGGTGGTCTTGATCCGCCCGTGGGTGATCAACGATGCGGCCATATTGGCCATCATCGCCTTACGGTGCGGAGCGGTTACGCCCAGGGAGGCGTGGTGTTTATTGTGACGCATGGTCGGTGTTTTTTAAAATGGCACCCGATCGGCAATCCGGTCGCAGCGTAGGGCGGCAGCGGACGGCGCGAGTGCCAAAAATGTTTTAGGCTTCCTTCTTCGTCTCGAGGAGACGCTCGTCGAATTTCATGCCCAGCGAGAGACCGAGGGCCTCGAGCTTGTCCTTGATTTCGTTGAGCGACTTCTTGCCGAAGTTGCGGTATTTGAGCATCTCCTGCTCGGTCTTCATCGCGAGTTCGCCGACGGTGGTGATGTTCGCGTTGTTGAGACAGTTCGCGGCGCGAACGGAGAGCTCGATTTCGTTGACCGACATGTTGAGGAGCTTGCGGAGCTTGTTCTGCTCCTCGCTGACCTCGGACTGCTGGTTCTCGAACTCGTAGGTCTCTTCGCTGACGCGATCAAACACATCAAGGTGATGTTTCAGGATCGAAGCGGACTGCTTGAGGGAGTCGTCGGGCGTGATGCGGCCGTCGGTCCAGAACTCAAGGATGAGTTTATCGTAATCGGTGATCTGGCCAACGCGGGTGGCTTCGACCGAGTATTTGACGAGGCGAACGGGAGAGAAAAGAGAATCAATCGGAATGACGCCGATGGACTGCTCTTCCTTCTTGTTCTGCTCGCCAGGATAGTAACCGCGACCGGTCTTGATTTCGACCTCGGCCTCGAAGTTGCGCTTCGTGTCGAGGGTGCAGATGACCTGGTCGGGATTGACGATCTTGATGTTGGTGTCGGCCTGGATGTCGGCGGCGGTGACCGGGCCTTCCTTGTTCACCTTGAGATGCAGCTTCACCGTCTCGCGCTTCTCGGAGACGATGAGGATTTTC
>JANXLP010000125.1 GCA_025355125.1 Opitutaceae bacterium
GGTGATCCGCCGGCACCCAGTCACGCAGGTCGGGCGGCAACAGCAGCGGGGTGTCTCGGTCAATAGTCACGTATCGGACCATATCCAATTACATAGCAATTACTAGGCCAAGTATCAGCCTAAGTCCGACAGCCTGCTAGGAAATACGGGTTGGCCTTGCCGCCCCCCGAGTGCTGCGTGATGACGACGCCCGGAATGACCTCCAGCAATTCGCCACGGCGAAGGAACGGCCGCGCCGCGAGTTCGCGGACGCCGACGATGCCTGCGACGACGTTTGCGCGGTGCCGACGAGATCGGTATCGCGCCCTTGGACGACCATGGCGTTGAGCTGCGTGGGCGCGGTCGGATTGGTAAGAGGGCGTCTAAAAAGGTCTCCGATCTGGTCCGTCGTGGCATGGGCGTCCCGCCCATGTTCCGAACCCACGGGCGGGACGCCCGTGCCACTTTCGATCCGCCGCAGGCAACCCTACCTTTTTAGACGCCCTCTAAGATCCGTCAACGCGTGGCCATGGGCCGCGACGATGATCGGGAGGAATGCGACGGTGCGCCCGAGGGCGCGGGAAAATGGAAAGCGAGAGTGCATGGGAGAACCGGGAGTCTCGCTGCACTGACCTTCGGCATCCGCACGCGCTCCGCCAAGGGAAGCTATTCGGATGAAACGGTGAAAAGTAGATCGATCTTCTTCCGCGTCGCCTCGACGGGCACCGGCGGTGCGAAGGGTCGCTCCGGCGCAGCACTGACCGCGGCGATCACCTCGCGGGCGTCGGAACCGGCGAGGATGGAGGCGACTTCTGAAGTCAGCCGCTGCTGATGCGAAAAATGCCGGGCGTTGCCCAGCCACACGATAACCTCATACGTGGCCGCCTGCGGACTGTTGGCGCAAAACCACGCGGCCAGCAGCAGCCAGAAAGGGCCAGCGGAACGGGGAACGGCGGCGCGAGACACGTATCATCGGTCGTTGATTCGCCACCGCGGGTCCGGCGGATGCCGCAAAAATCACGCATACGCGAAAAGCGTGCGCTCCAGCAGCCAGTAGAGCCCGGCCAGCGCCACGATCACGGAGAGCGCCGGCACGCCGCGCCGCAGGAATTTCTCGTTCTTCCGCAACTGCCAGATGATCGGTAGCACGACAGCCGCGATAGCGATCTGCCCCAGCTCGACGCCGAGATTAAACGAGAACAACGGCATCGCCAGCCCGTGCCCGCCCTGCCCCACCCCGAGTTCACGCAGCACGCTCGCAAAGCCGAAACCGTGAATCAGCCCGAAAAGAAACGTGAGCGCACAGCGTCCGCGCGGCTCCGCGCCGCGCCGCACCAGATTTTCCACGCCCACATAAACGATCGACGCAGCGATCAGCGGCTCGGTGTAGCGGCTCGGCAAATTGACGAGGTCGAGCGTCGCGAGCGCGAGCGTGAGGGAGTGCGCGAGAGTGAAGCACGAGATGATCGCCACGCTGGACCGAAAACGGATGCAGACCACCAGCAGTCCAAAGAGAAACAACAGGTGATCGTAGCCCGTCCAAATATGCTCCACGCCGAGTTTCAGAAACGCGCCGAACGTGGACGGCTCCTCCGCCGGTGCCTCGGGCGGCGCGGCGGACGCGTTCATCGCCGCGAGCGGAAATCCCAGCGACGGCTCGCCTGCTGTGAGCAACCGCTCGGCGAGCACGGGACCGGCCTCGGCGCTCACCGTCGCAAATTGTCGATGCCCCGGAGGCAGCACCCCCAAACGCAGCGCCCGTAACTCGGCCGCGCCGCCGCCGGCCGGCCGCGACCACGCAAGTTCGAATTGCAGCTCCCCATCCTCGACCGGCCGCGCAAGCACGGTGCGCGGACGCAGGCGTTCGCCTTTCACGCGCAGCTCCATTAGCGCCTCGATCCATTCGCCGGTCACGGCCTCAGCCGGTTGCAGCAGGCGCAAATCCGCCGGGGAAAACGTCACCAAGATCCTCAGGCTTTCGCCGCGCAACGTCATCTGCGCGGTGCTGAGTCCGGGATCATGCGCACGCGCCGCCGCGATACAGCCGATGAAAAAAAGAAGCCACGCGAGGCGGATGCGCATAATCGGATTACGCCTGGGTTTCGCCCGCGGATGCCGCGGCACTCAGGCCCCGGCGCTCCCGGCCAGCATTTCCGCCTTCCAGCGTTTCCACCCCGTCACCGAAAACGACACCAGCGCGGTGCAGCCGCTCGGACTCACGATCTCGGTGTGTTTCGTGCCGGGACCGGCGTGGTAATAGTCACCCGCGCGCAGCAACCGCCCGCCCGAAAGCACATCTCCGCTGATCACGATGCCCTCGTCGCCCGACGTGTGATCATGATCCGGGAAACGTGCGCCCGGAGCGATCTCGACCAGCATCTGGATCACATCGCGGTCCGCGTCGACCGAGAGTTGTTTCATCCGCACCCCCGGCACCGGCAGCGCAAACCAGCCCGCCGCATCGCGCACCGATTCAAATCGCCAGCCCGCCGCCGCCGCCGCGACCGCCGGCTCGCCGTGCGCCGCAGTTTGCGCCGCGCGGACGCGCGCGAGCAGGCGCGCCTTCACCGACTCGGCCGGGGCCGGCGCGACCGGAGCCGCCAAAGCCAGCCGCTCGGCCATCTCGTCGAACGCGCTCACCGGCTCCTGTCCCGGTGTTTTCACCGGGCGAGATTTGGAAACGTTTTTTTTGGTGCTCATCGTGGACCTTCCTTGCGCCCTTTCTTCGCCCGCGCGGCCTGCTGTTGAAAGACGGCCCGCAGCTTGAGCAAACCACGCCGAATGCGCGCTTTTACCGTGCCGACGGGATGACTCAAAGCCTCTGCGATCTCAAGGTGGGTGAGTCCGTCAAAAAAAGCCAACTCGATGACGCGGCGCTCCGCCGTTCCGATCTCAGCCAGCGCCGCCTGCACGGCCACCGCGCGTTCGTCGGTCGCGATACTCGCAAACACCGCAGGCTCGGTCACGGCGGCACCGGTGTTTGCGGCCTGCGCCTCGGCGATGCGCTGGAGGTGGCGGGAGTTGGCACGGAGCCGGTCGATGGCTTTGTGCCGGGCGATGGTGACGATCCAAGTAAACGGCGAACCGAGCGCCGGCTGATAGCCCGGCGCCTTTTCCCAAATCTGCCAAAACGTCTCCTGCAAGATCTCCTCCGCCTCCGGTCTCGAGCGCACGACGCGCACGATCAGGGAGAACGTGGGGCGCGAAAACCGGTCGTAGAGCGCGGCAAACGCCGCCTGGTCGCGCCGCGCCACCGCCTGCATGAGCAGGACATCGTCGGGTTCGGGCGTGGGTTTTGCCATCGCGAGCAAGCCGCAAAAGAAGCAAAGCCCCCGCGACGCAGGCAAGCGCAGATTGATTTTTGGCCCGGCCGCACCCGGCTTTGCCAATCACACAGTGACGACTGCGTTACACCCGCCCCCCCGCTTGACCGCCTCCGTCGCTCCGCGCTATCGACCCCCCCATGACGACCCCACCCCTGTTTCCTCTGCG
>JANXLP010000142.1 GCA_025355125.1 Opitutaceae bacterium
GAGTAGGGTGAACAGGACAAACTTGGCGTTGAACAGCATGTTCATGGGCGCGAGCAGCGTCGAAATCGCCGTCTCGATGATCGCGCTCGCCACCAACTGCGCCCGTCCGCCGAACCGCCCCACGGCCTCGGAATTCCCCAGCGTAAGGACAACGCTTACGATCTTGGGCAGGAACAGCAGGAGCAGCGTAAACACAAAAAGCGTCAGCGCCTCGGGCACTTCCACCATGTAGCCGAAGACGGAGGTGACGTCCTCCGGGCGCACCCCGTTGCCCGGCCCCGGATGCGCGACCAGCCCGAAAACATGGATCGTGCTGAGCGCGAGAAACAGCAGCCAAAGCGGCGACGAGGCGTAACCCATCACGCCCATCAGAAGATGAAACCGGTTGGCCGGCCGGAACCCCCGCGCCGTGAGCAGCCACGTGTGCTGCATATTCCCCTGACACCAACGGCGGTCGCGCTTTGCGCTCTCGATCAGAGTCGGCGGCCCCTCCTCGTAGCTGCCGTCGATATCACCCGCCAACCACACCGCCCAGCCCGCGCGCCGCATCAGCGCCGCCTCCACGAAATCGTGCGATAAGATGCGCCCCCCGAACGGTTCGCTGCCTGGTAGATCCGGCAGCGCGCAATGGTCGATAAAGGGCTGGATGCGGATGATCGCATTATGCCCCCAATAGTTACCGTCGTGCTGCTGCCAGTAATTTAATCCCGCCAGAAAGAGCGGGCTGTAGAGCCGGCTGGCGAATGATTGGAGCCGCCCGTAGAGCGTCTCCCCGTAAACGATCCGCGGCGCCGTCTGGATGATCCCCACCTGCGGATTCTTCTCCATGAGCGCGGAGAGTTGCACAAGCGCGCGGCCCGTCATGATAGAATCGGCGTCGAGCACCACCATGTAGCGGTAATTCTTGCCCCAGCGCCGGAGAAAATCGGCCACGTTGCCGGCCTTCTTGTTGATCTGATGCCGGCGTTTCCGATAGAAAATCTTTCCGAAACCGCCGACTTGTTTGCACAGCTCGACCCACGCGACCTCTTCCTGAATCCACTGATTGGGGCGGTTCGAATCGCTCAGGATAAAGAAATCGAAGTGCTCCAGTTTCTTCGTCTCCTGCACCGAGCGGTAGATCACGCGCAGGCCCTCGAACACGCGGCTCACATCTTCGTTGAACACCGGCATCACGATCGCGGTCGAGGCCAGCGGCACATCCTCGTCCGCGGGGATCGCCCCCGTGATTCGGCAGCTGTCGCCGCCGCGATTCAGCACATAGAAACCCACCAGCGCCGTGCAAAAGCCCGCCGCGATGTGCGCGAAAAGCACCACAAACAAACCTAGCAAAACGATCTCCAATCCGCTGATCCCATCGCGCCACAGGAGGTCGGCCATAAACCACGTGGCCAGGCTCGTGAGGCCGAAGATCGCGGAGAAAAACAGAAAACGCCGGCGGTTTAGGCGCCGCACATTCATCTTCTCATTGAGGAAAATACGCATGGCGGATCAGCGGGTCGCGTAAAAAATACCGGCGAGCACCGCGGCGAAAACCAGCCACAGAAAAAGCGTGCGGAGCACGGGCCATTCTTCAAAACGCTCCAGGGTCTCCCCCGCCGCCTCCGTGATCGGCCCGAGGTCGATGGGCCGCGGCACCATGCTCGACACCACCATATCCGGCCCGGCCTGCAGCGCGCTCGCCTGCAGCGCCGCCCGAAAATCCGGGGGGACATTCCGCTCGTCCAAAAAGGCATAGGGCCATTTTTCCGGCCCGTCGCAAAGCAGCAGCGCGAGGCGTCCGTCGATGGCGATGCGTTCCTGCGGCTGGCCGCGGCGGTCGAGCACCGCGCCGAACCAGACGTCCATGAGCGCCTCCGTCTCCTCCGCCGCGAGCGTGGTCGGGTCGAGCGCCGGCTGCGCGGCATGGCGGCTGGCGGCGCGCTCCAAGATTTCCTGGATGAGCCGGCTTTGGTGCAGCCGGTTATGAATGCGGTGCGCCCGCAGGTAGTCTTCCACCCGCACGTAGGCGGCGTTCCATGCCTCCATGGAACCGGTCGCCGGGCGAAATTCTCCCGGCAGCACGATGGGCGGCGTCGCGCTCAAGGTTGCCACAGGTAGGTCCAAGTTTCGGTGAGGATGTGGGGCGCCTTGCGGAGGAAACACCGCAGCTCCACGGGACGCCGAGTGCCGTCAGCGCGGAGCGCGAAGGCCACGCGCCACGTGCCGTTGTAGGGATTTTTCTGCACCGCTGCATGCACGAGCTTCGCGCCTTCGCCGACGGAAACCACCGGCTCGATCAGGAGGTCCGGCCCCTGGTTGTTCAGATAGGAACTGTCGAAATCCACGACGAAACGCTCCAGGTCTGGCTCGTTGGTTTTTGAGTGGCCGCGACGGGTGGAGACCGCAATACCGGCGGGCGGGTGGATCTGGTCGAGAAACCAGTGCAGCCGGTATTCGAACTCGATGGGCTCGCCCACCGCCGGCAGGTGGTCGGGCGCCCAGAATGCGACGATGTTGTCGTTGGTCTCGTCGGGCGTGGGCAGTTCGACAAGGCGCACCGAGCCGCCGCCCCAGGCGCCGACAAACTCCACCCAGGCGCTCGGCCGCCGGTGGTAGTTCGCCTCGAGATCTTCATAGCTTGAGAATTTGCGGTCGCGCTGAAGCAGCCCGAAACCGCGCGGGTTGCGGTCGCCAAACGCCACGCTGCGGATCGAGGTGGGATTCGTGAGCGGCCGCCAGAGCCATTCTCCGCCGCTGTGGTTGACGAGGAGCCCGTCGGAATCGTGGACCTCGGGCCGGAAATCACCCTCGGTCGAGCCCGTGTTTTCCCCGTGCCAGAACATGCTGGTGAGCGGCGCGAGTCCGAGCGTCTTGATCGGCCTGCGCGCGTAGAGCACAGCCTTCACCTGCGCGACCGTATCCGCGCCGGGGCGAATCGTGAAACGATACGCGCCCGCCACACTGGGGCTGTCGAGCAGCGCGTAGAGCACGATCTCCTTGGCGTCCACCGCCGGCCGCTGCACCCAAAATTCCTCAAACATGGGAAACTCTTCGCCGCCCGGCTCCCCGGTATTGATCGCGAGACCACGGGCCGAGAGACCGTAAACAGCCTGTTGGCAGAGCAGCCGGAAGTAACTCGCGCCCTGAAAAGCCCCGAGCTCGTCACCGGACTGGTTCAAGGGATAGAGCATCCGGAACCCCGTGAACCCCATGTCTTCCGGCACGTCGCCAACGTTGTTTTTTCCATAGTCGAAAAGCCGCGGAGAAAAAGCCACCGGTGACTCCTGGCCATCACGCAGCTCGGAGATCTGCACCGTCTGGTTGAAAATGAATCCGGGGTGAAAAAACTGGAGTTGAAACGGCAGGCCCTCGCGCCTCCCCCACGACTGCGCCGGGTTGAAGCGGATGTTGCGATGCTGGTCGTAGGTAAGCTTCCGCAGCTTTTCCGGCACGCGGCTCGGTCGCACGGCATAAGCCTTCGCCGCGAGTTGCTTCGCCCGGTAGCGCAGACCGTCGAAATCAAAATTCGCGTCGGCCGCCCGCGCGGGCACCGAAGCAAGCAATACGCCCAGACCAAAAATCAAACGGATGAAACGTGAGTTCATATTACTTTTCCAAAAAGAAACTGCGCTGTTTGTCGGAGATCGGAAGCACGGCCCGCTCCATCACTTTGAGCAGATCCTCCCACACGAGGCGCTTCTTGCGGTTGTCCACCGGTGGGCGCAGCAGGTAGCTCGGATGGTAAGTAACCATGAGCGGTTTGCCGCCAAACTCGCCCCATTTACCGCGGACTTCCCCGAGCGTTTTAAAGGAGCCGAATCCCAGCAGTCCATGCGCCGCCGTTGAGCCCAAGGCCACGAGCATCGCCGGCTGCACAATCTCGATCTGCGCGCGGACAAAGGGCAGGGAATAGCGCATCTCCTCCTCGGTCGGCGGACGATTACCCACCTGCGCTCCACTCGCACTCAACGGTAGTTCAGGCCGCCAGTTCATAATGTTGCCGATATAAACATCCGCGCGCTTCAGCCCCATCGCACCGATCATTTTCGTGAGCAACTGCCCCTCAGGTCCGACAAACGGCTCGCCTTGGATTTCCTCTTCCGCGCCGGGCGCCTCGCCCACAAACATGATCTGCGCTTCGAGATTGCCCGCGCCGAACACGACTTTCTTGCCCGGCCGCGCATGGGAGAGACCCACCGGATCGTTGGTCACCATCGCGAGTAGCGCCGCCCAGCGCGTCGCTTTGTCGCCGTCGGGCAGCACAACTTTAGGCGGCGGCGGCAAGAGGCCCGTTTTCGATTTAGGTGCCGTCGCCGCGACCGGAGCCGCCGTGCGCGAAATCGCCGCAGCCGCAAAAGCCGGCGCATTGGAACGGGCCACCGCTGCGCTCGAGCGGCGAATCACCGCCCGCAGAGCCACGAGGCTCGCTTCGGAGACGCTGACCGACTTCGTCCCCGTCGTTTTCAAACGGCGAAGCTCGTCAGTAAGAACGTTGAGAGCGGTGCGCATTAAAACGATTAGCTGGAGCGAATATTCAAAAGTTTCTCCACATACTTACCCAGCAAGTCGAATTCCAAATTGACGCTCTGACCCACCCGCCGCGTCCCCACGTTCGTCACTTCCAACGTCGTGGGAATCAACCAGACCGCGAAGGCGTCGCCATCCACTTCCGCCACCGTCAGTGACATGCCATCGAGCGCGATGCTGCCCTTGTGGATCAGGTAGCGCCCCTTGCCTGCCGGCGTGCGCACGCGCAGGTAGGTGTCTTTGCCGCGCAACTCCAACACTTCGATCAAGCCCTGTCCGTCGATGTGACCGGAGACAAAGTGTCCGCCCACCTTTCCGTCGAAACGCAGGCTGCGCTCAAGATTCACGGGCGAGCCGGCCGCAAGATCCGAGAAATTCGTGAGCCGACGTGTTTCCTCCAGCACATCGAAAATCAGGTGATCGGCATCGAACGCCGCAACCGTGAGGCAGCAGCCGTTGACGGCGATGCTGTCGCCCAGCGCCGCATCGATGAGCGCCGCGCGCGCGGCGATTTGCAGCCGCCACGAAACTTCACCCTGGGTAAAGCTGACCACCCGACCGGTTTCTTCTACGATGCCCGTGAACATAGATTCTTTGTAAGCTATCGGTTATTTGAGTTTCACCCTGAGCACGGCCGTCTCACCGCCGCGGCTCACGAGCAACACGAATTCCGACCGCAGCGTATCCGCCTCGGTGGCGGCAAGTTTTTCGGTCGCGGCTTCAAATGACTTCGTCTCCACGCCGTCGATTTCCTTGATCCAATCATCCGTGCGGAGCCCCGCTATAGAGGCCGGACTATTGGGCTTCACAAAGTGTGCGACCACGCCCGAACCCTCGGCGACCTTCACGCGCCGCGCCACGGCGTCACCATAGACAAATTCGCGCGCAGTAAATCCAAGTCGCTCGTAATATTTTCGTGCTGCCTCGCGCATCAGCTTCGGCTCGTCGCCGAGCGTCGCCTTTAGTTCCACGCGCTCGGCCCCACGCAACACCGTTAGGGTGAGATTATCGCCGGGCATGCGCCGCTCGACCTCGCGCTCGACATAGCTCACCACCACGCGATCAGGTTTAAAACGCGGCAGCGGCTGGCCGTTGATCGCGAGCACGATGTCCCGCGCTTGCATCCCGGCCTTCTCGGCCGGACTGCCCTCGAGCACTTCACTGACGACCGCGCCGGATTGCGATTCCAGTTTCAAAAACTTCGCCACCTCACGGTCCATCGGCTCGAAGCCGTAAGCACCGAGCCAGGCCAGCGGACGCCCAAAGGCATTCTTCGGCACGCGTCCAAGATAAGGCAGAACTTCCTCTGCTACCTGAAACGCGCTGCTCTCCTCGACGTTGATCAACATCGTGGGCGAACCACCGCGCTCCGAGCGTGAGAATTGCAAAAACGTCTGCCCAAATGACGTCGCCGCCAGTCCCATGAACAAGCCATCGCGGTTAAATACAGGCAGGCCTGGCCCGGCGACTTCGTGCTGCGCGATGGCCGTGCGTTGCGGCAACGATTGGATGAGCGCGATGTGGCTCTTCAGCAGGTATGGCGTGAAGTCTTCGTCCTTATTGCGCAGGCCGATGCCCCAAACATCCTCCGCGAGCGCGGGCTCGGGCGTTGCGCTGGCGGACGCAAATTTCGTGATCGGCGTGAGCTGCACGCGCCGTCGTTCCTCGACGCGCACAAAATGCCAGCCCGTGAGCGCGTCCTGCCCGAGATATTCCGCCGCGGCGCTCGCCGGATCGCCGGGCAGATAAACTTTAAATTCCTTCAACTGCGACGGCACCGCGCGCGAGTCGATCGAGGCCGACGGTAAGATGATCGTGCCCTGCGCATCCACCACGACGCCATAGGCCACGCTCGGCCGGCGGTCCGTCTCGGTCTCCGTGAAATACTCGACCGCAACGACGCTCTTGAGCCGCTCGGCCCACAGTGCAGGAAGCTCGGCCGCTCGAAGCAACGGCACGATCAAAAGCAGGGCAGCTGTAAATAGACAAAGACGTTTCATGGCTTGAGAATGTAGAGTGACACGCGGCGGTCCCGCTGCGCTTCGAAGAGCGTCGGCGCGGGTCTGGCCTCAAACGCCGCGTGTGCCGCCTGAACGACCGCAAGCGACTCGACGGGTTGCTGATTAATTTTCGTGATAATATCTCCGCGCGAGAGGCCCGCAACCTCGGCCGGAAATCCCGACTGCACGCCGAGCACAATCACGCCCGCATCGCTCGTGAGCTGGTTCTCGCGCGCATACGTGCGCGAGACCTTGCGCACACTGAGACCCCATTTTTCAAGCGCCCATTCTTCGCCGATGCGACTCTCAAGCTTTTCTGTCACCACCGTGACATCCAAAGTCTGCGCGCCCCGTTTATATGTGAGTTTCAATTTCGCGCCCACCGGCTGGCTCGCGATCAGGTTTTGAATCGGCGGCAGTTGTTCGGGAAAACGCCCGTCCACTTTCACGCCATCGATCGCAAGCAGGATGTCGCCACCGCGCAACCCGGCGCGGGCCGCAGGCGAACCGGGTGCGACGCTGTTGATGAGCACGCCAGTATTGAGCGCGAGGGAGTAGAAATTCTCGAGATCCTGCAGGGCACCAGGCACGAGGCCGATGGTGCTGCGCGTGATCGCGCCGTCCTGCACCAGTCCAGCGACGATCTTTTTCGCAATGGCTGCGGGGATGGCGAACCCGAGGTTGTTCGCGCCCAGATAACCGCGCGAGCTAATGCCGACGACACGACCGTCTTCATTGACGAGCGGCCCGCCGGAGTTGCCGGGATTGATGGCGGCGTCGGTCTGCAACCATGTGTTAAAAGCTCCCGTTTCGTAGCCGTTCACGCCCGTGGTATCCTCGAAATAACGATTATTATTAGAGATGATGCCGCGCGTGACCGTGCGCGTGAGCCCGTGCGGCGTGCCGACGGCGAAAACCGTCTGGCCGGGATAGAGTTTGTCGCTGTCACCAAATTCCGCCGTGGCGAATTTCAGGCCGCGGCGCTTGGCGTCGGCGACGTCGATGCGCAGGAGGGCGAGGTCCGTCCAGTGGTCCCAGCCCACCAGCTTGGCGCTGACGCGCTCGAGATTGGACAACGTGATCGAGAGTTCGACTGCGCGCGGACTGGCGACGTGGGCGTTAGTCAGCACGAGGCCGTCGGCCGACAAAATGACGCCCGATCCGATGCTCGCAGCGTAGCGCCGCGCGCCGGATTCGAAGGCCACTTCGCGCACATCGATGCGCACGACCGCGTCGAGGAGTTGATTGAATCCCTTGCTCATCGCGGCGCGCGCCGGGAGGGCAAATGCCAGTAAAACCACCGCCAAAAAGGCGAAGGTTGACCGAGGGAATGAAAGACTAACTATGGATTGTTTCACGCGATGGCTACCCAGTGCAAAGAATACAACTTCCTAGAGATCGAGCCTCACTGGCAATCTTTCTGGGAGGAAAACCACACCGCTCGCGCCGAGCAGACTTCGTCGAAGCCGAAATACTACGTGCTCGACATGTTCCCCTACCCGTCCGGCGCCGGCCTCCACATCGGACACCCGGAAGGCTACACGGCGACCGACATCATCGCGCGCTACAAACGCGCCAAAGGATTTAACGTCCTCCACCCCATCGGCTGGGACGCTTTCGGTCTCCCTGCCGAGCAACACGCCGTGAAAACCGGCACGCATCCGGCGTCGAACACGCAGAACAACATCGTCAACTTCAAGCGGCAGATCAAAGCCCTCGGTTTCTCCTACGATTGGGACCGCGAAGTCGACACGACCGACCCGAAATACTTCAAGTGGACGCAGTGGATTTTCTTCCAGCTCTTCAAGCGCGGCCTCGCCTACGTCGATGAACGCCCCGTGTGGTGGTGCCCAGAGCTGCGCACGGTTCTGGCCAACGAGGAAGTCACCGATGGCAAGAGCGAGGTCGGCGGTTTCCCCGTCGAGCGCCGCAATCTCCGCCAATGGGTGCTCCGCATCACCGCCTACGCCGAGCGCCTGCTCGCCGATCTGAAAGACGTCGATTGGCCCGACTCCACCAAACGCATGCAGGAAGCGTGGATCGGCCGCAGCGAAGGCGCGGAGATTCTTTTCAAGCTCGAGCGCGAGGCCCACGGCACGCTCAAGATTTTCACCACGCGACCCGACACGCTCTTCGGCTGCACCTACATGGTGCTCGCCCCCGAGCATCCGCTCGTCGATGCGCTCACGACTCCCGCGCAAAAATCCGCCGTCGAAGACTACCGAAAAAAGTCTGCCGGCAAGAGCGACCTAGAGCGCACCGACCTCGCCAAGGACAAGTCCGGCGTGTTTAGCGGCGCCTTCGCGATCAATCCCATCAACGGCGCCCGCGTCCCCATCTGGGTCGCCGATTACGTCCTCATGGGCTACGGCACCGGCGCGATCATGGCCGTGCCCGCACATGACGAGCGCGACTACGAGTTCGCCGTCAGATACGCCCTCCCCGTCATTCAGGTCATCGAGCCGACCGATCACTCCGCCAACGGCGCCGGCACTCCGAAGCTCCCGTATTTCGGCGACGGTAACCTCGTCCACTCCGACGGCTACACCGGCCTGCCGTGGGCCGACGCGAAGAAGAAAATTACCGCCGATCTCGCCGCCCGCGGCGTCGCCGCCGCGACTGTAAACTACAAGCTCCGCGACTGGCTCTTCTCCCGCCAACGCTACTGGGGCGAGCCCTTCCCCATCGTCTGGGTCAACGCCGCCGACTACGCCCGCGCCGCCGCCGCGCGTCCCGGCGACATGCCGACCTCGCCCGTCACCTACACGAGCGAGGGCCTCACGCACTACGCACTGCCCCTTCCACCGACCGCGCTCCCGCTGGAGTTGCCTTCGGTCGAAAGTTATCTTCCGAGCGGCAACGGCGAGAGTCCGCTCGCCAACGTTATTTCTTGGCTCGAACTCTGGTTCAACGTCGAGAGCGGCGCCGCCGTTCCCGCGAGCGAATCCCGTCCTGCTGGCGATGCGTGGGTCCGCGCCCGCCGCGAGACCAACACCATGCCGCAATGGGCCGGCTCGTGCTGGTATTACCTTCGCTTCACCGATCCGGCCAACGCCGCCACCTTCGCCTCACCCGAAGCCCTCAAATATTGGGGGGGGCCCGACCTCTACGTAGGCGGCGCCGAACACGCGGTGCTCCACCTGCTCTACGCGCGTTTCTGGCACAAGGTGCTCTTCGACCTCGGCGTCGTGCCGCAGGTCGAGCCATTCACGAAACTTTTTCACCAAGGCATCATCCTCGGCGAGGATGGCGAAAAAATGTCGAAGAGCCGCGGCAACGTCGTGAGCCCCGACACCATCATCGCTTCCCACGGCACCGATACCCTCCGCCTCTACCTCATGTTCCTCGGCCCGCTCGAGGCGATGAAACCGTGGAGCATGCAGCAGATCGAGGGCGTTCATCGCTTCCTCCATAAAATCTGGCGTGAATGCCTCACCGTGGACGGCGAGATAAGCCCGAAGATTTCCAACGACGCGGCCTTCGCCGACGCACCGGAACTCACGAAGCTCCTCCACGAAACGATCAAAAAGGTCGGCGAAGATATCGAAGGCATGCGGTTCAACACCGCGATTTCCTCGATGATGATCTTCGCCAACGCGCTCCAGAAAGCCCCTCAGGTCAGCCGCACCACTGTGCTCGCCTTCCTTCAATTGCTCGCGCCATTCGCGCCTCACCTCGCCGAGGAACTCTGGGCCCGCCTCGGCGGCGGTGACGTCAAATCCTCCATCCAAGCCACGCCTTGGCCCAGCTTCGATCCCGCCAAATTGACCGTGACCGAGGTAAAACTCGTCTTTCAGGTCAACGGCAAGCATCGCGGTGACCAGCTCGTTGCCATCGGGTTGCCTCAAGACGCCGCCGTGGCGCTCGCCCAGGCCAACTTAAAAGTGGCTCCCCACCTTGAGGGAAAAACTATCGCGCGCATTGTCTATGTGCCCGGGAAAATTTTAAACTTAGTCGTCGCATGAGTAGGTAGATATGCCCCTTGCATCTCCTAGGGCATTACCCCTAATCCCAAAGTCAGAACCTGCTCGCAAGCAACTCTTGGCCCACATCAAAACGACATGAATATCTCCCGTCCTTCTTCGATCCATTCCAAGATGTTTTTTTCGGGCGCGCTCTTGTGCTTGGCCGCCGTGATCGCGACGCCCGCAGCGGCGGCCTCGAAAAAGAAGAACCCAACCAGCAAGGTTTATGTCGCTGATTTGAACGGCCAAGCCCAAATTGATACCGGTGAGAAGATCGACGATCTCGCCAAAAAATCGGTTTACAATGCGCAGGGCACCATCATCGAGACCAAGCCCAAATCGAACAATACGATGGTTTTTTCGAACGGCACGGGCTCCTACTTCGACGAAGATACCCGTGTTGAAATCAAGACGTTCGCGCAGGAGCCCTTCACTCCCAATCGCACCGATATGGACGTGGAACCCTCCATTTCGCAGACGCGTGCGTTTGTCGCCCGTGGCTCCGTCGGCCTCTGCACGAGCAAACTCGTTGCCGGCAGCAACATGACCTACCGCACCGCCCACGGCAGCGTAAACATCCGCGGCAAGCGTGTCGTCATCGCAGCCGGCGACCGCGAAACCAAAATTTCCATGATCGAGGGCGACAGCACCGTCAAAGGCGGTGACCTCGATCTCGGTGGTCAGACGCTCAAAGCCGGTCAACAGGCCATCATACGCAATGGCCCCCCCGGGCAGCCCAATATGATCGAGATTCGGGATATTCCCGACAACGAGCGCGCGGCGCTGGATGAAAAAGTGACCCTGGCCTGCATGGCCAAAAAAACGGTGTATTTTGAAGTCCGCGAAAAGGTAGTTACAGAAAGCCAAGCCGGCAGCACCGCTGAGAGTCAGAACACCAGCCCAGATTCCTCCGCTCCCAGTGTTTTCGTTGATTCTGATGGCAATGGCACCCGCTCCTCACCCATCAACCTCACGCCCGGCAATCCATCCGCGACCGGTCCGGTTATTCCACGCGTCACGACCGTGACGGAAATTGTGCCCGTCGAGGTGGTGCCCAACGATAATAACAATAAGCCTGTGAGTGCCTCGCGCCTCCCCACACTGGCTCCTACGCTTTAGTCGAGGGCTCCATCGTTACATGCAGTTTTCGGTCTATCAGCGTCCGTTTCTAGTCATTGCCGTGTGCTCGGCGCTGCTCACTCAACAGGCGCGCGCCCTCGTATCACTCAACGATGGCACGGATCGCATCTATGTAACCGGCACGGTCGGCGTCTCGCGTGACTCCAATATTTTTGCCAGCAACGGCGGCGGCGGAGATTACGTTTATAGCGGCGGTCTTTTAATGGAATACACCCGCAAAGCGGGTTGGATCGGGGTAAATGCCAGCATCGGTGTCGATGTTTCCCGATTCGATAAATTCTCCGGCGAGGATTTTCAAAATCCACGTTTCTCAGCGGAGTTTACTAAACAAACCGGTCGCACCACCGGTTCATTGACCCTGTCGGCGCAGCGTCAAAGCCGAGCAGACGCCGCCCTGAATACGCGTAACACCTCGTGGAATTACAACGCCGGCCTGAACGCCCACTACCCGATCATCGAGCGTTATTCGCTCTCCGGCGGCGTCAGCTACAACCTCACGAAATACGTCGATAATCCCGCCTACGTCGATCTCGCGAGCTACAGCGCCAACATCAATCTATTCTATATTCTGAGCAACGAGCGCGACCTCTTCGCCGGCTACCGCTTTCGCTACAGCGACACCTCCCGCAATACCCAGGACACCGACCATGCGTTCAATGTGGGTATCAGCGGCCGCATTATTCCCCGGGTGAACGGAAGGGTCAGCGTCGGCTATCAGGTGCGCACGCCCAACGACGACGTTGCCGGCGCCAGCTACGGCTCGACCACCGCCAGCGCGTCGGTCGCGTTCGCCATGAGCAAAAAACTTTCCCTCACCGGTCGCGTGGCCAAAGACTTTTCCACGACCGCCAGCGACACCTCTATCGACGTGACCACCGCCGGTCTGGACCTGCAGTATTCCTACAGCGCCATGTTCACCACCGGCGCCGGTGTCGGCTACGGGCGCAATCGCTTTCTGGGTCGCGGCGGCCTCATTCCCGGGACCGATATTCACCGCGATGACACGAGTTTCGACTGGGGTGCCCGCATCAGCTACGTTTATTCACAAAACCTCCAAACCACCCTTAACTACAGCTACATGAAGAATTGGTCGAACGTCAGTTTCTCTGATTTCGAGCGTAGTTCATGGAGCTTGGGCGCTTCCTCCCGTTGGTAAAATCATGAACTCCATGCGCATTTCCCTCGCCACCTTCATTCGCTATCTGGCGCTAGTTCTCGGCGCGCTCGTTCTCATTTCTGGAGTCATGGCTGCGCAGGTCGCCGCCGGCGCGAAAGCCCCGGCGCGAAAAGTCGCCCCTTATACCATTCGCAGCTCCGATAAATTGGCCGTGAGCGTCTTCCAAGAAGAGGATCTCCGCGTGAGTGCGCTCGTAGATAACAAGGGGATGATTAACCTCTTTCTGGTCGGACAAATTCGCGTCGTCGGCATGACCGTCGATCAGGCCCAAGACGCCATCGAGGAGGCCTATCGCGAAGGGCGTTTTTTGCGCAATCCAAAGGTCACGACCATTGTCTTGGAATACGCTGCCCGCGAGGTCACGATCGGTGGCCAGGTAAAAATTCCTGCCCGTTACCCGCTCCCGCTGGAATCCATGAGTCTGCTTGAACTGGTAGGTAAGGCAGGCGGCTTCACCGATACCGCCAAGGGCACGGCAGTTCGCGTCACGCGTATTCAAGCCGACGGTTCAACCTCCACCCAGATCTACGACGTGGACAGCATTCTCCGCGGCAAAAAAGATGCGCGCGCCGAGGACAGCTCCCTCGTCCTTGAGCCTGATGATATCGTTTACGTGCCCGAGCGCATAATTTGATCCCACCTTTCCATGGCCGAAGCCTCCAAGAATCCCCATCCCCCGTTGCCTCCTCCTGTCGAAGAGGAGGCGGTTGAGCGCCGCACGCTCCGCGATTACTATATCATTTTGCGCGAGCGTCTGTGGATCGCCCTGCCTCTGGCCCTGATTGTTTCGATCAGTATGGGCTACTACCAGTCCCGCGAGGTTCCGATGTATGCAGCCGCGGCCACCATGCAGTTCGAGAAAGCCGACAACGTCGTGAATACCCCCGGCGTTTTCGATCCCACCGTTCGTTCCGACAACGATCTCAACACCTATATTGCGGTTTTCAATAGCCAGCGTCTGCGCACGCGTGTTGCCGAATCTTTCACGCCCGACGAGATCAAGATCCTGCACCGCCCCGATCTCAAAAATATCGCGCCCGGCCAGACCGTGGCCACCCCGCAAAGGGCCAACGACCTTTTGGGCAACGTGCGAATCGAGCCCGTGCGCGGCACCCTGCTGATTAGCATCGCCGCAACCCATCGCGACCCCGAGGCCGCCGCACTCGTGGCCAATGCCTTCGTCGAGCAGTTCATGAAGTATCTGCAGGCCAGTGTGGGCGGAAAAAACGACGAGGCGCTCAAATTCCTCCAAGAGCGCGCCGCCGCCTTGGAAAAGGAATCGAAGGCCGACGAGGACAAACTCCAGGCCTACATGCGCGCCAACAATCTCATCTCGCTGGATAAGAGTGCCGACATGGTCACCACCGGTATGATGACGACCAACGCCAGTCTCAACGGAGCCAGGCTCATCGTTCTGAATTTGGAGAATCTGGCCAAGCAGATCGAAACCTACCGCAAGGAGAACAAGAACATTCTCGAAGTGTCGGCGATCTCATCCCGACCGACCGTCACCAGCCTTCGCGCCCAGCTCAACGAACTCCAGCAAAGCCAATCCCTCCTCGCCGAACGTTACCTTGAGCGTCACCCCCAGATGATCGGCGTCGCCAACAAGATCGCGGTCACCCAAGAGCACCTTGATCAGGCCATCGTCGATGCCATCGCCGATATTGCCGCCGGCCTCGCCGAGGCCCGGCAAACCGTAAGAACCCTCGAAGGTGAATACGCCAAGCAGGAACTGCAGGCCCTGCGATTGCGCGAACTCCGGGTTGATTTCGACGCCCTGCAAAACCGCGCCACTGCCTCGAAGAATAACTACCTCACCATCCTAAATCGCCTCAACGAAACCACCACCACCAAGGCCCTCGAGTCGATTCCCCTGCGACGGCTCGACCGTGCCACCGTTCCCGGCTCTCCCTACTCTCCGGACATCAAGCGCATCACCCGCAGCGCCATCGGCGTGGGCGTGATCGTGTTTATCGGCGTGGCCCTCGCCCTCAGCTTCATCGACGACCGCGTGAAGAGTTCCTGGGACGTTGAGTCCTTTATCGGAGTCAACCTCCTCGGCATCATCCCGAATCTTAACACCATCAAGGAAGAGGATCGCTACTCCCTCGTCCTCGACGGCAGTCAGGCACCGGGGGTCGAAGCCTTTCTCAGCGTTTACAGTTCGGCCAAGATCCATTCCAAACTCGATTTTCCGAAATCGGTGCTCATCACCAGCACCATTCCCGGCGAGGGCAAAACCCTCATCTCCTGTAATTTCGCCGGCAGCTTCGCCCGCCACGGCAAGCGCACCCTGCTCATCGACTGCGATCTCCGTCGCCCAATGCTGCACCGCCATTTCAAACAGCAGAACAACGCCGGACTCATCCCGTGGTTCGAAGCCGGCTCCAACCTCGAGGGCGACCTCACCCGCGACGTCAACCTCGGCATCATCAAGATCGGCGACAATCTCTCCCTCCTCACCTCCGGCGGTCGTTCCAAGAGCCCCACCGAGCTCCTCGAGAATCCCGTCTTTGGCCAGCTCCTCGAACGCCTCAAGAAGCACTACGATCTCGTCGTCGTGGACTCGCCACCCATGGGCGCCGTCACCGACTCCCTCCTGATCGCCGAGCGCATCGACGAGGTCGTTTACGTCTGCCGTTTCAATCGCGCCTTCCGCAAACACATCAAACTTTACATCAAGGCGCTCCATCGCGGCAAAAACGAGGTCCTCGGCATCGTCCTCAACGGTCTCTCGCCTCGCCGCATCGAGTATTACTCCAACTACCGCTACTACCGGAGCTATAAAAAATACTACGGCGCCCAGAGCTGATCGTCCTCCAACGGTCTTTTCATCTTCAACGCCGCGCCTTTTCGCGCGGCGTTTTCGTGTCCGCGTATTTGGCTTCATTCCGCCGCCTCGCTCTCGCAACCTCCGAATCTTCACCGTGGCTTCCACACCCTCCGCATTTCTCCCGCCCGACTTTGATCGCACCCAACCCATCGCGCTCATCGCCGGTCAGGGCATCTATCCGCAGCTCGTCGCCCAAGCCATCCGTAGCGCCGGCATTCCTCTCCGCCTGATCGCCTTCGAAGAAGAAACCGCCCCCGAGCTCGGCGCCACTTTTTCCCCTGCCGACCAACGCACCATCCTTGTCGGGCAGGTCGGAAAAATGCTCCGCGCCCTCCAGGACTTCGGAGCCGGTAGCGCCTACATGGCGGGCCAAATTTCTCCGCGAAAACTTTTCAAAGGCCTTCATCCCGATCTCAAAGCCGTCCGCATTCTTGCGTCCCTCAAGCGCCGCAACGCCGAAACCATCTTCGGCGCCATCGCCGACGAAATCTCCGCCATCGGCGTCACGCTCCTCGACGCCCGCGCCTTCCTCGACGATCAGCTCGCCACCGCCGGCAGCATGACGGGCCGCTCATTTCCCATTCATCGAGACTACATCGACCACGGCATCCAGATCGCCCGCGAATGCGCCCGCCTCGACATCGGTCAGGGCTGTGTCGTCCGTAAAGGCACCGTCCTCGCCGTCGAAGCCTACGAAGGCACCGATGCGATGCTCACGCGCGCCGGCACGCTCAAGACCGACGAAACCCTCTTCGTGAAAACCGTAAAAGCCCGCCAGGATTTCCGCTTCGACGTTCCCTGCTTCGGCCTGCGCACGCTCGAGACCATGAAAGCCGCCGGCATCACCGCCGCCGCGCTCGAGACCGGCCGCGTCCTAATTCTCGACAAGCCCGCCGTCCTCGCCGCCGCCAAGAAAAGCGGCATTAGCCTCCTCGGTTTCGAGTAAGTTTGCCCACCGCACCTCCCGCCGGCTTGCGCTTTTCGCCGCCGCCCAACACGTTTTCCCCATGAAACCAGACGTCGTCACCGTCGCCATCAAGGGCGTCATGCCCACCGCCAACGGCTGTGCCGTATTCATCGGCAACGACGAGAAAACCTTCGTCATCTACGTCGATCACTCCGTCGGCAACGCCATCCAGATGACCCTCAAGGGCGAAAAAAAGGAGCGCCCGCTCACCCACGATCTCATAGGTAGCATCCTCCTCGGCCTTGGCGCGCAACTCGAGCACGTCGTTATCAACGACGCCCGCGAGGGCACATTCTTCGCCCGCATTTTGCTCCGCATGGAAAACGAGCTCGGCCGCAAGATCATCGAGATCGACGCGCGCCCGAGCGATTCGATCGTCCTTTCGCTCCAACACAAACGCCCGCTCTACGTCGCCCGCGCCGTCTTCGACAACGTCGATGACATGTCCGAGGTCCTCGAGCGCGTGTTGAAACAACAGGCCGAGGAGAGCGACGATTCGTCCGATTCAGATTCCGACGACGACAAGTGACCGCGCCCGTCGCCAGTTCTCCCACGGCGCTTCCTGCCGCCATCGCGCCCGCGCAGCCGCTCACCGCGCTCGCGCCGATGCAGGACGTCACCGACCTCGCCTTCATGGGCGTCGTCGCGCATTACGGCGCGCCCGATTATTTCTTCACCGAGTTTCTCCGCGTCCACTCGATGTCGCGCCCCGAGAAACACATCCTCCGCTCCATCGACGAGAACGCCACCGGCCGCCCCGTCTTCGCCCAGCTCATCGGCGAAGACGTCACGCACCTCGCCCGCACCGTTGACGAACTTCTCCGCCATCCCATCGCCGGCATCGACCTCAACCTCGGCTGCCCTGCGCCGAAAGTTTACAAGAAAAACGTCGGCGGCGGCCTTTTGCGCGATCCCGAAAAAATCGGCGAAATCCTCGCCGTCCTCCGCGCCGCCGTGCCCGGCCTCTTCACCGTCAAGATGCGTATCGGCTTTGAAGACACGCGCCACTTCGACCGCGTCCTCGATCTCGTCAACGAGCACCGCGTCGATCTGCTCAGCGTCCACGGCCGCACCGTGAAAGAGATGTATCGCAGCGAGGTGCATTACGATTTCATCGCTCACGCCGTCGCCCGCGTCCGCTGCCCCGTGCTCGCCAATGGTAACGTCACCTCCGCCGCCGCCGCCCACCGCGTCATCGGTGAAACCCGCGCCGCCGGCATCATGATCGGCCGCCACGCGATTCGTAATCCCTGGATCTTCCGCCAGTGCCGCGAGATCTTCGCTCAAAAACCCGTCACGCGTCTCACCCTTGCCGACGCCCGCGACTACGTGGAGCGCCTCTACCGCGCCACCCAGCGTCCCGATCTCGAGGAGCGCTACCACGTGAACAAGATGAAGAAATACCTCAACTTCGTCGGCCAGAGCGTGGACGCCGACGGCGCTTTTCTTCACGCCATGCGCCGCACCGAGACCGAGGCCCAGCTCTTCGCCGTCTGCGACCAACATCTCCTCACCGAGCCCACCCGAGAATTCGCGCCCGAGCCCTACCCCGGCGTCATCGCCCGCCCCAACTGCGAAACGCCCAACACCGTCGCCGACGGTTGCTCGCTCGAGACGATCACGGCCTGAGCATTCGCGCCATCGCGCGCTCACCGGTCTCCCTCCGCTTCGCCCGCTATCAGCGACCTACGCGCATCAGCGCGCCGCATGATCTGCGCAGCAATTGCTTTTGACCGTGCCCACGCGCGCACGTTTGCTCGCTCCTCACCCCACGTCCCCTTTTCTTAAAACCATGTCCGCGAATCCCTCCATCATCTACACCATCACCGACGAGGCTCCCGCGCTCGCCACGTATTCGTTCCTGCCGATCGTGCAGGCCTTCACGAAGCACGCCGGCATCAACGTCGAGACCCGCGACATCTCCGTCGCCGCCCGCATCCTCGCCGTCTTCTCGGATCTCCTCCCGCCCGCCCAACGCGTGCCCGACGCCCTCGCCGAACTCGGCGCCCTCACGCTCAAGCCCGAGGCCAACATCATCAAGCTGCCCAACATCTCCGCCTCCGTCCCGCAGCTCAAGGCCGCCATCGCCGAACTCCAGGCCAAGGGCTACGCGCTCCCCGATTTCCCGGAAGTCGCCACCACCGACGCCGAGAAAGACGCCAAGTCCCGCTACGGAAAAGTCATGGGGTCCGCCGTGAATCCCGTCCTTCGCGAGGGCAACTCCGACCGCCGCGCGCCCAAAGCCGTCAAGGCCTACGCCCGCGCCCACCCGCACTCCATGGGCGCTTGGTCCCCCACGTCGAAGACTTCCGTCGGCACCATGGGCCACGATGATTTCTTCTCCAACGAGAAGTCCGTCACCGTCCCTGCCGCCACCACCGTCCGCATCGAGTTCGTTCCCGCTCCCGCCGCCGACGGCACCCAGGCACCCACCGTCGTCCTCAAGGAAAAGACCCCGCTCAAAGCCGGCGAAATCATCGACGCCACCTTCATGAACCGGAAGGCCCTCGGCGCCTTCTTCGCCCAGCAGCTTATCAAGGCCAAGAAAGACGACACCCTCTTCTCCCTCCACCTCAAAGCCACCATGATGAAGGTCTCCGACCCCATCATGTTCGGCCTCGCCGTGCGCGTCTTCTTCAAAGACCTGTTTACGAAACACGCCGCCACCCTCGCCTCCCTCGGCGTCGATCTGAACAACGGCTTCGGCGACCTCCTCGGCAAAATCGAGAAACTCCCCGCCGATCAGAAGGCCACGATCGAGGCCGACATCGCCGCCTGCTTCGCCTCCCGCCCTGCCGTCGCGATGGTCAACTCCGACAAAGGCATCACCAACCTCCACGTCCCCTCCGATGTCATCGTGGACGCCTCCATGCCCGCGATGATCCGCACCTCCGGCCAGATGTGGAACGCCGCCGGCAAGGGCCAAGACACCCTCTGCGTCATCCCCGATAGCTGCTACGCCGGCGTCTACGCCGCCACGATCGATTTCTGCAAAAAGCACGGTGCCTTCGATCCCAAGACCATGGGCACCGTCCCCAACGTCGGCCTCATGGCCCAGGCCGCCGAAGAATACGGCTCGCACAACAAGACCTTCCAAGCCCCCGCCAACGGCACTATCCGCGTCGTGGAGATCGACGGTTCGAACTCCGAACCCAAGACCCAAAACCCAGAACCCAAAACTTTGATCTCCCACGAAGTGCAGACAGGAGATATCTGGCGCGCCTGTCAGACCAAGGATGCCCCCGTGCAGGATTGGGTG
>JANXLP010000209.1 GCA_025355125.1 Opitutaceae bacterium
AAGTAGAGGCCGAGGCGGCGGCGGACGAGTTCGCTGAGGTCGTCGGGATTCTTCGAGAGCGACGCGAAGTCGGCGATGCCCTCGAGGATGAGCGGCTGATTGAGGATCGCGACGTTCTCGCGGAGGAGGTTTTGGAAAACGCGCTGGATGATGCCGAGCGTGACGAGATCGGGCAGAAGCTCGGCGATGAGGGCGGGCTGGGTGGACTTGAGGTGATCAACGATGGCCTGCACTTCCTGGCGACCGAGGAGATGGTGCGCGTGGAGCTTGAGCGTCTCGGAGAGGTGCGTGATGAGGACGGAGGCGGGATCGACGACAGTGAAGCCGTTGATTTCAGCGGTCTTTTTCTCGGACTCGTCAATCCAGGTGGCGTCGAGATTGAAAACGGGCTCGCGGGTGGGGACGCCCTTGAGGCGGACCTTGCTGCCGGAGACGTTCATCGCGAGCCAGCGGCCGGGCATGAGCTGGCCCTTGGCGACGAGGCGGCCGCGGAGGAGGAAACGGTAATCGTTGGCGTCGAGTTCGAGATTGTCGCGGACGGAAACCGGCGGGACGACGATGCCCTTCTCGCGGGCGAGGGCCTTGCGGACGCCGGTGACGCGGCCGAGGAGTTCGCCACCGGATTTCGCGTCGGCGAGCGAGAGGAGACCGTAGCCGATCTCGATCGCGAAGACATCGAGTTCGATGAGCTTGCGGACATCTTCGGGGGCGCCGTTGGTCGTGGTGCCGGGAGTGCCGGCGGAGGAGGAGGTGGCGGAAGCGCCGGCTTTATCGGAGGAGTTTTTGCCGGTGGATTTGGCGGCGGCGGCGTTGTCGGTAGCGAGGTCGGGAGCGAAGGCGTGGCCGGTGGCGTCTTCCTGTTCGCCGAGAATCTTTCCCAGATAGGCGGCGATGCCGGCGAGAATCAGGAAGGGCAGCATCGGCATGCCGGGCATGAGGGAGAACAGGACCATGATGCCGGCGAGAATCTTGAGCGCGCGCGGGTAGCGGAAGAGCTGCGTGGCGACCTGGGTGCCGAGGTTGTTGTTGTCGGAGGCGCGGGTGACGAGAATGCCGGCGCCGACGGAGAGGATGAGCGCGGGGATCTGGGAGACGAGGCCGTCACCGATGGAAAGGAGGGTGAACTTTGCGAGGGACTCGGTGAGAGAGAGGCCCATCTGGAAGACGCCGATGGCGAAACCGCCGAGAATATTAATGACGGTGATGAAGATGCCGGCGACGGCATCGCCGCGGACGAACTTCGAGGCGCCGTCCATCGCGCCGTAGAAATCGGCGCCCTTCTGGACCTTGAGGCGGCGGGCGGTGGCGGTGACCTCGTCGATGATGCCGGCGTTCAGCTCCGCATCGATGGCCATCTGCTTACCGGGAAGCGCATCGAGGGTGAAACGCGCGCTCACCTCGGCGATACGGCCGGCGCCCTTGGTGATGACGACGAAGTTGATGACGACGAGGATCAGGAACACCACGGCGCCGACGATGTAGTTGCCCTGAATCACGAAGTGACCGAACGACTCGATGATGGCGCCGGCGTAACCGTGGACCATGATCTGGCGCGTCGAGCTGATGTTGAGCGCGAGACGGAAGAGCGTAAGGGCGAGGAGCAGCGTGGGAAACGCGGAGAACTCGGGCGGATCCTTCACGTAAACGATCGCGAGGAGGACGAGCAGCGAGAGGCCGAGGTTGAGCGCGAGAAACAGATCCAGCATCACCGCCGGGATCGGCATGATGAGCAGGAGAACCGTCAGGAATAGGCCACCGGTAAAGATGAGGTCGGCGCGCTTGAGCAGCGCGGCGATGGGACTGGAATTGGTGGCGGCGGCGCTCATGCGATCAAGCGGCGGGGGCGAGGCGGCGGGCCTTCAGGCAGTGGAAGTAGTAGCGGTGCGTGCGATACACGACCGCGAGGATTTCCGCGACGGCCTGGAAGAGCTCGGCGGGAATGGGTTCGCCGACTTTGCCGGTGGCGAAAAGGAAACGGGCGACGGGACGATTCTCGACGGTCGGCACGCCGTGCTCGGCGGCGAGGGCCTTGATGCGGAGCGCGAAACGGTTCTCACCCTTGGCCAACACGACGGGCGCGTGATCGACGCCGCGCTCGTATTTTAGAGCGACGGCGTAGTGAGTGGGATTGGTGACGACGACATCGGCGGTCTGCACGGCGGAGAGCATCTGCTTCTGCATCAGGCGGCGGGCCATGCGGCGCATCGCGGCCTTACTGTGGCCGTCGCCCTCGGCGTTGCGGTGCTCATCCTTGACCTCCTGCTTGGTCATCATGAGTTCGCGCGAGGTTTTGAACTTCTCGTAGCCGTAGCTGATCGCGCCGACAATGCTCAGGGCGAGCAACAGGCGGGTGAGGAAGAGCATCGTGGCGTGGTTGAGAAATTCGCCGAGATAGGCGGCCTCGACCGGCGAGCTGAAAAGCGGATCGGTGATCAGGCCGCGCGTGCCGAGCCAGAGCGCGAAACCGATGGCGAAGAGCTTGAGCAGGTCGATACCGCCGCGGACCAGCGAGTCTTTGGAGAAGACCCGAGCGAAGCCGGCGATGAAATTGAGGCGCTCGAATTTCGGCAGGAACGCCTTGCCGGAAATGTTGAAGCCACTCTGGATGCCGCCCGCCAGCAGCGCGGCGACGACGATGGCGATCATGAGTGGTGCGAGCGCGCGGCCCGTGGTGAAAAGAACCTCACCCAGTTGCACGCCCACTGTGTCGCGATCCACCGCGGTGACGGCGAAACGTGTGAACATCGAGACCGCGTATTCGCCGATGTCGCGCGAGGCCGAAGACACCGTGAACCCGAGCACGCCGAGCGTGGCGGCCAACGGGAAAAGCAGGGAAAGTTCGGCGGACTTAGCGAACTGACCCTGCTCGACCGCCTCGGCCAGCTTCTTGCCGGTTGGCTGTTCGGTTTTTTGGTCTTGGTCTGTGTCGGCCATGGGCGAGCGGAGTTTAGCAACGTCGATGCCAACGGTTTCCCGACACTCGCTAACCACTTCGATTCAGGCGTTTAAACTTTTATGAAGTGAGGCCGGACCCTGATTTGTCAGCACGCAATCAAGGCCGTATAAAAGGGGGGCAAAAATTGCCGTTGGGCGCAGCGGGCCGAGGCAGACGGAGCGTGGAGTGCGTGCGGGGCAAAGCCAAAAAAAGCGCGTCGAAATCGACCCGCGTGCTACCGCAGGAAAAGCGCTCTCAATGTGTGGGCAGCAGTTGCAACACGCGCGTGGGCACCTGGCTGAACTCAGAAAAGAGATAGCGGGCGATCAAGGCCCCTGCCCCACTCAACAAACCGAGACCCGCGATCACGCGCACGGAGGCGCTCAATATGAAGACGCTCATCTTAGGCACGGCGCGGCCGAGGGCGGAGAAGGCAAGCGTGACGAGGAAATTCATCGCGATGAACGGGGCGGCGATGCGGAGACCGAGTTCAATGACGTGGCCGGTGGCGCGGATCAGTGATTCTGCGGCCGGCGAATCGAAGGCAGGGCTACCCGCGTGCGTGAGTTGAAAGCTCCGGGCCAGCGAGCTGAGGAGCAACTGGTGCCCACCGAACATAAAATACAGAATGACCGCGAACGCAGAGAGCAGCGCGGCGATGGGCTCGGTCGCCGGCTCGGGCACGCCCATGCCCGGCGACGCCGAGAGGCCGATCTCGGTCGCAATCGTGCGGCCGGCCATTTCGACGGCGGCGAAGGCCAGTCGGCCGACAAAACCCATGACGAGGCCCAATATCACCTCGCCGGCGGTGGCGCCGATGAGATTGAGCATCGATGTGGGGACATTGGCGACGGGCACCACTCCGGAAAGCAGCGTCGCGAGACAGACGCAGATACCGACGCGCGCAGTCACCGGAATGGGGCGACCCACGAGCACCGGCAGTTGCAGGATCACACCGAGCGACCGCATGAAAACCATGAGCCAAGTGAAAAGGTAACCGAGCGTCATGGTGGTTAATCGAGAGCGCAGCTTCGTCTGCTGGAAAACATTACGGTCGGTGCGACGCTCCCTGGCATCTCAATGTCCGAGCGAGCCCATCCGCGTGATGATGGTGACGGTGAATTCCGAGAGGGAACGCAGCAGCCAAGGCGTGAGCAGAATCGCGAGGCCACTCAGCCCGAGAAGCTTGGGAATGAAGGTGAGCGTCGGCTCCTGAATGCTCGTCACCGATTGGATCAAACTCGCGATCAGGCCGATGATAAGCGTCGCGGCCAAAAACGGCGCAACGACGTAGAGTGCAAACACGACCGTCGTCTTAAAGAGGTCGATGGCGAGGTCGGGATTCATGAGGAAATTTCCAAAGAAAGGGGCGCGAAGCGCGCGGGGAGAAGTGAGCGGGATTGCCGCGTCGCTGCGCTCCTCGCAATGACAGGATGGAAAGACATCAGGCGAAACTCTGCACGAGG
>JANXLP010000255.1 GCA_025355125.1 Opitutaceae bacterium
GTTAAAATTGAGCTGCATCGCAGGGCGCTTCTCCTTCGCGTCCCATTTAAACTGGCAGTTCGATGCGGCCGACTATCGCGTCACGAAGACCTTGGAGATGCCGCCGGCGATTTTTCTGCGAATGGAAGGGAAGGGCGATACCAAGGCGCAAGTGGCCGCAGCGGTGAAAAATTTCGATGGCTGGGCGATGATCGCGCGAGATCTTGACCGGGAGATGTCGGCGCTGGCGGTGCGCGCGGCGTTGCCGATGGCGATCGAAACGGTGTTGAAGAAAGAATGCGTGGACGAACCTTCGTCGCTGTGGATTCGCGCGGGGCTCACAGGCTGGCTGTGGCGGGAGCTCGTGATGCGGAGCGTGCCGGCGAAGGCGGCGGGGCGGTATGCGGTGCTGGTGGCGCAACTGCCGGTGCCGCGGCCGGGTATGCCGCCTGTTAACTTGGAGGTGTGGCCGGAAAAAGACGGCGGCGACTTCGTGCTCATGGCGCGGCAGGTGTTTATCAATATCGCCGAATCGGATGGGGCGGAGGCGCTGGAGCGACTCTTGACGGCGTTCTGGGAGTTGCCGCAGGAGCAACGGACAACGGCAAATCTGCGGCGGCTTTATCGCACGCAGATGAAAACCGGGATCGAGGCGCGGGCGCCGTTGCGGAGTCTCGGCGCGGCGGCGAACTGAACGGGCGGACGGGCTCGGGCTCCGAAGCCTCTTCGCAACATGGCGGGTCGGCGGACGGACGGTTGCTGCGGGCGGGAGTCGCTCATTTTCTTTCGGGCATGAAATCCACGATGTTCGGCTCGCCGATCTGCACCCCGAAACGGTCGTCGTAGCACTTCACGCGGCGGTAGTCGCTGTAGAGGATTTCCATCCGCACGTCGCCTGAGTCGTTACCGAAAATTTTCGCACGGTAGTGCGCGGTGACTTTTGCAGGGAACGGCGGGAGCATGGGCTCGATGAGCACATAGTCGGTGGCGGTTTCCGAGGTTTGAAACGTCATGATAACGCCTACCGACATGGGTTCCAAAAGCGTCGCAGTTCGGCGCAGGACCGCGCCGAGGTTGGCATCTATCGTGTAGCTTTTACGTGGGGCAACAAGGTCCGCGACGCCGAGTTCGGTGCGGCTGCTTTGGAAGGTGAAGGTGGTGCGTCCGTCGGGGTCGGGGCCGGAAATTGTCGCATCGTCGGCGATTGCCGACCACTTCAGCGACTTGGCCTCCGGGTATTTGGAGGGCTTTCGGTCCAGCTCCTTCTGCCACGCCTTGAGCTTCGCGCGCCGATAGCCGGCCTGAGTCTTTTCATCCGGGACCGAACCGTCCCGGCCAAGGAGCGTCCACAGCCGTTCCTCGGGTTGAAACGGGTCAAAACGTTCGACCATGACCGTGGTGTTCCCGTCGGCCTGGCGAGTGGTCGTTGTGTTGTAGGCCCAGCAGCCGCCGCGTGGACGTTCAAACGCTTTCAACGCTTCCACTAAGGGCGCGACTTGCTCTTCCCTGCGTTCTTTTTCGGACGAGGCATATTGCCGGGTGACTTTTCGGACTGCGACCTCTTGCGCTTTGGCGGGAGACTTTCCCTGCGCTTGCTGGAACGCGGTTTCGCTTGCCACGGCGTTTTTAAACGTGGGCGTGTCCACCGCGATTTTTTGATACGCCGGAGTCGGAATCGAGACTCAGCCGGAGAGGAGCGCGCTCAGGCCAATCAAAATAAAACTGCCTGTGCGCATAGACAGATCGGACTACGGCGCGGGACCGTGAAAGGGCGGGTCGGAGATCGCGCCCTGCGCTTCAGATTTTACCGGCTTTGCGGGCTTCGACCATTTTGTAGAAGTCGATGAAGAGCGGGTCGGCGTCGTTCGGGCCGGGGGCGGCTTCGGGGTGATATTGGACGCTGAAGACCGGGAGCTTCGTGTGGCGCAGGCCTTCGACGGTGTTGTCGTTGAGGTTGAGCTCGGTGACTTTCGCGCCGTGCTTTTCGAGGCTGGTGGGATCGGTGGCGAAGCCGTGGTTTTGCGCGGTGATGGAGACTTTGCCGGTCTCGAGATTTTTCACGGGCTGGTTGCCGCCGCGGTGGCCGAACTTGAGTTTAAACGTCGTGCCGCCGAGGGCGTGCGTGAGCATTTGGTGCCCGAGGCAGATGCCGAAAATCGGGTAGTCGGGGATGAGCTTCGTCACGGTTTGGTGAACGTAGCCGAGGGCGGCGGGATCGCCGGGACCGTTGGATAGGAACACGGCATCCACGTTGTGCTCGCGGACTTGCTCGGCGGTGGCGATGGCGGGGAAAACGTGGACGTCGAAGCCGTGGCGAACGAGTTTGCGGAAGATGGTGTGCTTCGCGCCGAAATCGAAGGCGGCGACCTTGAAGCGTTTCGTGGGCGCGGCGGGGGCGTTGAACGTGGTGCCGACGGGGAGGTAGGCGGCGTTGTAGTTGGCGGCGTCGTCGGCGCCCCAGATGTAGGGAGCCTTGCAGGTGACGTCTTTCACGTAGTCGCTGCCAGCCATGTCGTGCCAGGCGCGGGCGCGGGCGACGGCTTCTTCGTCGGAGATCGGGAGGGTGCTAAGGCAGCTCTTCATCGCGCCATCGACGCGGAGTTTTTTCGTGAGCGCGCGGGTGTCGATTTCAGCGAGGCCGGGGATGCCGTGCTTCGAGAGGTAGGCGTCGAGGGAGATCTCGCTGCGCCAGTTGGAGACGACGGGAGAGAGTTCGCGGATGACGAAACCGGCACACTTCGGGCCGGAGGATTCTTCGTCGGCGGGGGTGAGGCCGTAGTTGCCGACCTGGACGGCGGTCATGGTGACGATCTGGCCGAAGTAGGAGGGATCGGTGATGATCTCCTGGTAGCCTGTCATCGAGGTGTTGAAGCCGCATTCGCCGGCGATCGTGGCGGCGGCGCCGAACGCACGGCCGCGAAACACGCTGCCGTCTTCAAGAGCTAGGACTCCGGGTTTGAACGTGGACATTAAAGCCGAACAAAAAGATGTCGCGGCATGGGTGCCAAGGGTTTTGTGCGCGCGGGCGGCAGTTCGGCGTAAATTTTACCGAGGGACTGAACCGCACGGTAATCCGCGGAAGCCCGCTAAAGTGTTTTCGGGCAAGGCCGGCAATATTTAATGGCTAACTGAGCGCTGCCGTGCAGGGTGGACCGTGGCATGTCAGCCGCCTCCACCTTACTGAACCTCGCGAGCGTGCAACTGCGCGGCGCGCGAACCGACGAAACCGCGCGCTGCGAGCGAGAGCTCGCGGCGCATCATTACCTGCCGGAGGCGCAAGTGGCCGGGGACCGCGGCTGGCAGATCGCCGAGTGCGACGGCCAGTGGGTGGCCGTGATCCTCTGGTGCGCGGCGGCC
>JANXLP010000276.1 GCA_025355125.1 Opitutaceae bacterium
GGTGAGGGTGTCGCCGGCGGCGGCGAGTTTTAGTCGGGTGGAGAGGTTGGTAAGGCGGCCGGCGGCGGGGGCGGCGGTGCCGGCGGCGCGGGCGGCGAGCCAGGCGAGGACGCGGGCGTTGGCGTCGCTGAAGAAGGATTGTTCGCCATAGGCGACGGCGAGTTGGGCGGCGACATCGGCGCGGCGGGACTGGTAGGCGGCGGGGATGGCGGCGACGAGGGCGGTGTCGGAGGGGATGGCCTTCACGTAGTTGTTGGCATCGATGAGGCCGGCGTTTTTTACGGCGGTCCAGAGCGTGGTGGCGTCGGCGGGGGTGAAGGCGGGCTGGGTAATGCCGAGCGCGCGGAAGCGGCCGGGATGGACGGGAGAGGCGACTTGGTTGAAGACGGCGGTGGCGAGGCCGCGCCCGGCGATGAGCTGGCTGTTGGTGCGGGCGGCGGCGGCGGTAAGGGTGCTGTCGTTGTCGGCGAGGACGAAGAAGGCGGGGACGGGGGAGACGACGGCGGCGGATTCATTGCCGGCGGCGCAGTAGAGAACGGTGCCGCGCACGGGGCGGGCGGGGTTGGCGGTGACGAGGAGCGGGGCGAGGCGCACGGCGGCGTCGGCACCGTCGGCGAGACCGAGGAGGAAGATGGGCCGGTTGGTGGGGAGGAGGCCGTCGGCGGCGAATTTGTTGAGGGCGGCGATGAGGTTGAGGGCGTCGGGATTGTTGGCGAGGGTGGTCTGGAGGTTCCAGGCGCGGGTGGTGCGGTTGACGCTGTTGAGGGCGGCGACGCCGTAGCCCGCAGCGACGAGGTCGCGGAGGAGGAGGGCGGACTCGGGGGTGTTGAACCAATCGGCGGCGGCGCCGCCGGTATCGTGGAGAAGGAAGACGACGGCGGTGGCGGCGGGCGGGAGGTAGTAGGCGAGGGCGGCGCTGACCGTAGTGGGGGTGGTGGCACCCTGCGGGGTGAAGGGCTGGGGGTTAAAGGCGGTGACGGTGAGGGGAGTCCAGACGGGGGCGGCCTTGTAAGTGGCGGTGAGGGTGACGGGAGTGTTGGGGAGGGTGACGAGGGTGTGGGCGACGAACGGGGCGAGCGCGCCGGTGCCGAGCACGGCGGTGTCGCCGGTCCAGCGGTCGAAGACCTGGCCAGCGGCGGGGGTGGCGGCGAAGACATCGACGCGGGAGCCTCCGGGGTAGGTGCCGGCACCGTAGCCAACGTAGCCACCATTGACGGTGAGGGCGGTGGCGGGACCGGCGCCCTGGACGACGACGAAGGAGCGGAGGGTGACTGTGACGCGGAGGGCGGTGAAGGTGACGTTGCAGGTGAGTTCCTTGATGCCGGGATCGCCGGGAACGAAGGTGATTTTCTCGGTGGTGGCGCCGGCGGTGAGGCGGGCGGCGGTGCCGGTGACGGTCCAACGGAAGGTGCGGTCGGCGTTTTGTGAGGGGGGGACGGAGGCGGCGCCAGTGGCGGTGGTGGCGGCGGGGAGGGTGGAGGTGGTGGCGATGGCGCCGGCGGAGGCGGGGTCGATGACGGTGACCTCGCCGGTGACGGTGAGGGGCTGGTTACCAGTGACGGTGACGACGCAGGAGAGCTTGGCGGTGCCGGCGGTGTCGGCGGTGTAGTTGACGGTGGCGCGGGTAAGATCGGCGGAGGTGAAGCGACCGCCGATAATCGTCCAAAGGTAAGTGGCGGCGGGAGCGGGGACGCCGGCGGTGGTGGGAATGACGATGGCGGCGGAGGCGTCGTCGCCGGTGAGGATGCCGGTGGCGACGACCATGCGGGGATCGGTGGCGACGGGAAGGGTGCCGCCGCCGCCGCCCGCGCCGCCGGTGCCGGGGAGGGTGATGATGGTGCCGTTGGGGAGGGTGACCGTGCCGTTACCGTTGAGAGTGGCGGTGCCGCCGCCGGGGAGGGTGATAGTGCCGTCGGCGTTTACGGCGACGCGACCGATGCCGGGGATGTTGACGAAGTTGCCGCCGGCCTGGGCGTGGACGGAGGGGACGGCGAAGAGGAGGGCGCAGAGGACGAGAGGGAGCGTGAAAAGGGCACGCAGAGCGGGGCGGAGGCGGCGTAGGTGGAAAGGGGTAAGCATGGCGGGGAAGGTGGCTCAGACCGTGACGAGGACACTGAGTTGGAGTTACGCGGTGGGCAAAAAAAGGCGAGTCGGGAATGGGTGGCGTGCGGACGTGCGACTGGCGGAGAGTAGGCGGAGGGGGCGGAGCCGGAGGGATGCCCGGCGCTACTTCGGAGCGGTGAGCCAGGTGGCGAGGTCGGCGTCGGAGTGGATATTTTGGCCGAACTGGTAGTCGCGGGCGAGGAGTTGGGCGTAGCTGATTTCGGCGAAGCGGCGGCAGTGGAGGAGGACTTTGGCGCGTTGGCCGGGGGCGCGGACGAGGCGGCCAAGGGCTTGGTTTACCTTGGCCATGCCGGGGATTTGATAGACGCGGCGGAAGGCGGCTTCGCGGCCGAGGTCGGAAAATTCGGCGACGCGGGCGCGTTGGACGGCGTTTACTTCAGGGAGAGCGGGGCCGACGACCATGGCGTGGGTCACGCGGCCGCCGAGGAGATCGATGCTCTCAGCAAAGCTGGAGCCGAGCACGAGGAAGAGCGCATCGGTGAGGGCGAGAGACTCTTCGACCCACGCGGTTTGCGCGGCGAGGTCGGTAAGGCGGGGTTGGAGCGCGACGCGGACGCCAGGGTGGTCGCGATCAATTTCGCGGGCGATGGTCTCGGCGTAGGCGTAGGACGGAAAGAACGCCGCGACGCAGGGCGTCGCAGTGTTCTTTCCGAGTTGAGGGTTGAGAGTTGAAAGTTGAGAGAAGGAAAGCGCGGCAGCGTGGAGCGCGGCGATGGTGGCGGCGGTGGTGGCGTGGTGGCGGGTGCGTTCGCGGAAGGAGGTGTCCACGCGGAGATCGTAGGCGAGGTCGTAGGCATCGGCGCGCCAGGGGGTATGGGCGGTGACGGTCGTGAGACCGTGGAGTTGAGAGTTGAGAGTTGAAAGTTGAGAGACCGGAGTTGAAGAGGGGAAACCGACGGCGGTGGCGAACTCGGGGGTGGGGCTGAGGGTGGCGCTCGCGAGGACGATGCCGCCGTAGGCGCGGAGGGTCTCGCCGATGGCATCGGCGGCGTCGAGGCAGGTGAATGAAAGTTCGGCGGCGCGCGGGGACCAGAGGAGTTTTTTGAGGAGCGGGTTGTCGAGCCACTCGGAGAGTTGCGGTGTTGACCAGAGAATTTCGGAGAGCGGTTGGCCGAGGGCGGCGGCGTCGACGGGTTCGTTGGCAAGGGCGGCGGCGATTTGGGAGAGGGTGTCGGCGACGTCGGCTTCGAGGGCGGGATCGAGGGAGTCGGCGGCGGGGAGGGCGGAGAGGAGGAGGGTCCAGCTTTCCCAGGCGCGGAGAAGATTTTTGGGTGCGTTGAGGTGGTCGAGTTCGGCGAGGAGGGCGCGGGCGTCGGCGGCGTTGGCGTGGTGCGAATGGGCGTCGGCGACGCGGGTCGGGAGATTGTGCGCCTCGTCGATGAGGAGAAGGGTGCGGGCGGGATCGAAGCCGGGCTGGTTGTAGAAGAGCGTGCGGTTGGCGGGGGCGAAGACGTAGTTGTAGTCGCCGATCCAGACGTCGTTGAAGGCGAGCGCGGCGCGGGTGATTTCGTAGGGACAGATGCGTGCGGCCTGGCCGGCAGCGCGGAGGGTGGGGAGATCGCGGGCTTGGTTTTCGAGGAGGTAAAAACGGGAGAGACCGCTGGAGGCCCAGCGGGTTTCGAGGTCGGCGAGGTAAGCGCAGGAATCGCGGTGGCAGTGGTAGGTGTGGTTGACGCAGTGCTCGGACTTGTTGCGGACGTGCCAGGCGGCGACGGAGGTGGCGGGGTTGGCGGAAGGTTTCGGGTTTTGGGTTTCGGGTTTCGGGTTGCCGAAAGTGGCGGACGTCATCGCGGTGAGAGTGCGGACGACTTGGAGTTGGCCGGTTGATTTACTGGTGAGGTAGAGCGCGCGGTCGAAGTGGCCGGAGCGGAGTTGGCCGAGGGCGAATTCGAGGAGGACGCCGGTTTTGCCGAAGCCCGTGGGGGCTTCGAAGAGGATCGCGGGGTGGCGATCAAAGGCGGCGGTGAGTTCGGCGGCGGTAGTTTCTTGGCCGGGGCGCGGGGTGGCGAAGGCGGGGCGATAGCTGAGGTGGCGGAGGCGTTCGCGGGCGCGGAGACGTAGGCCGAGAAACTCGACGATGCGCTCGAGTTTGACGCGGAAGAGATTTTCGTCGGCGGGAGTGAGCGCGAGGGTTTGCGCGAGGCCCGAGCCGGCTTCGACGAAGATCAGTTGGGAGCTGAGCGTGGACGACTCGGAGCCCAAGGCGCCGAGGCGGGCGAGGGCGACGTAGGTGGCGAGCTGGGTGAAGTAGCTGGGGTAGTCGCGGCGGAGTTCGGTTTCGTCGGCGGGGAGGGGGCGCGTGACGGTTTTGATTTCGCGGAGGATGAGGTTCGCGGCGGGGAGGGGGCGCGGGGGGAGGAGAGTGTCACGTAATACGTGACACTCGTTTTCTGGAGAGGCGCTGGAGACGGCGGGCAAAGTGTCACGTAATCAAGATGTGACTGGTATGGTCTCGATGTTTCTCGCGCAGACTGTGCATGGGTGTAGCGGGCAATTTGCCGCCGGGCCGCCCCAAGGCAAATTAGCCCCCTTGGGGG
>JANXLP010000304.1 GCA_025355125.1 Opitutaceae bacterium
GGAAGCTTTTGGCTTACGACGGATCGGAGCAGACGAAGGCTATTTTGAGAGCGCGGTTGTTGCGGGCGGGGCAGTCGGGATTGCTGGGGTGGTGAGGGAGTTCGGAAGATTTAGAACGGATTTCGCCTGAAGGCGGGGCTACGAACCAGGAGGATGCTTGGACTGGCCTTGCGCGGAGGGCGGGTCGGAGACCGCGCCCTACTTCAGGCGCGGGTGAATCGGTTGAAAAAAATCGTGTGCGATTTGGGCGGGTGGCGACTGTTCTTCAGTTGAACCCGCATGACTGACGACGCCGAACTGCTCCGTTGCTACGCCGAGGAAAAATCCGAGGAGGCTTTTGCCGAACTGGTGCGGCGGCGGATCGGGCTGGTTTACTCGGTGGCGTGGCGGCACACGCGCGATGCCCAGCGGGCCGAGGACGTGACGCAGACGGTCTTCACGGCGCTCGCGCGCAAGGCGACGGAGTTGTCGCGGCGGCCGGTGCTCGTCGGCTGGCTTTACCGCAGCGCGCAGTTTGCGGCGAGTGATGCGGTGCGCGTCGAGGTGCGCCGGCAGGCGCGTGAACAGGAGGCCCACACCATGAATGAAAGCGAACGCGCGGCACCGGAACCGGATTGGCCCGAGCTGCGGCCGGTGCTCGACGAGGGCTTGAACGATCTGGAGGAGCGCGACCGCGATGCGGTGTTGCTGCGGTTTTTCGATGGGTGGTCGTTTGCCGAGATAGGGACGAAGTTGAATCTCACCGAGAACGCGGCGCGGATGCGCGTCGAGCGGGCGCTGGGGAAGTTGCATGCACGGCTCGCGCGGCGGGGCGTGAAGTCCACGGCGGCGGCGTTGGGCGCGGCAATGGCGGGGCAGGCGGGCGTGGCGGCACCGGCGGGCTTGGCGGCGAGTGTGACGACCGGGGCGCTGGCGGGGGTGGCGGGAGTCGGGGTGCTGGGGTGGGGCGTGGTGGCTTTTATGAAGATAACCAAACTAACCGTCGGTGCCGTGGTGGTGATGCTGGCCGTCGCGGTCGGCTTCGGCGTGCGAGAGCAACGACGGGCGCGGGAAGCAAACGGGACGTTGGCAACCATCACAGGGGAGCGAGATCGGTTGGCGGCGCTTTTGTTGAAATCGGAAGAGCATGCGCGTCAAAAACCACTGGAGAATAAGACGATTGTTGCGGAGAGCAGGGTTGCGGCAAAGGCGCCTATCAGTGGGGAAATCGATGCAGCAGCCGAGGCGGAACTGGATAGGCTCGTAGCGGGAAATCCCGAGCTGCAGCAATTGTATGTAAGACAGCAGACGATGAGATTCCGTTCGCGATACGGAGCATTTTACCGCTTGGCGGGACTGACGCCGGCCCAGATCGAAAAATTCGAACGCGCGTTGGCCGAGCGGGCGCAGGCATCCATCGACTTCCCTGCGGTCGCGGTGGCTCAGGGGTTGAAGAAGAGCGATCCCGCCGTGATCAAACTTTCGCGCGAAGCCGAAGAAGCGAAGGCACGGGCTTTGCGGGAAGTGCTGGGCACGGTATTCCGCTGAAGCCCGCTAAAGTGTTTTCGGGCAAGGCCGGCAATATTTAATGGCTAACTGAGCGCTGCCGTGCAGGGTGGACCGTGGCATGTCAGCCCCATCTACCTACCTGAACCTCGCGAGCGTGCAAC
>JANXLP010000327.1 GCA_025355125.1 Opitutaceae bacterium
CACTTTAGCGGGCTTCAGCGGAATACCGTGGGAGGGACGGGGAGCGGCGGCGGATGTGGGCGTGGTGGCGGTGGCGGAAAGTTGGCGGGCGAGGGTGCGCTGGTAGCCGAGTTCGTAGGCGGTCTGGCAGGTGATGAGGGCGGAGAGGAGGGCAGTTTCGCCAGTGGCGGAGCGGACGGGCGGCTCGGGGGAGAAGGCGATTCTCCCGCCGAAAGCGCGGTGCAGGGCGGTGTCGTAGGCGAGGCGGATGGCGAGGAGATCGCGGAGGGTGGAGTTGGCCCGACCGCGCATCGTGTCCTCGCGGACGAGATATTGGCAGTAGGACGCCCAGCCGGAAATCGTGAGCAACTGGCGGTGCAAAAAATCGGTGAGATCGGTGGGCGACGCGGACAACGCGATGAAGCACGCGGCGATGCAATCGGTGGGATCGGCGGGCAACTGCGCGACGTGCGCGCGGAAATCGCGCAGACCGAAAGCTTCGGGATTGAGGTCGTGGCGCGCGGCTTCGCGCCACGCGGCGAAGAGACCGGCGCGGTGCCTGGGGGAACGCCAGGTGGTCTGGTTTTCGTCGAAGTAAGTGGCGCAGAATTTGGAGATTTCTTCGGTTACGAATACGGCCCAGTGTGCGTGCGGCCGTTGGCGATCCAGACGGTCGGCGACGGTGTCAAGGGCTGCGGACGTCGGGACATGTGGGGCGGAGGCGAGGGTGCGGAGCACGTCGGCGGGGTGATCGGCGGCTTCGGCGAGATCGGCGTCGCTGATCGCGCCGTCGCGGTGGAGGGCGAGGTAGTCGGCGGGACTTAGAAACGGAGCGGCACCGGCGGTGCGGACGAGCAGGGCGCAGGCGTCGGCGAACGGGCGGTCGGCGAGACCGACGAAAGGGTTGACGGCGACGAAGTGCTTGAGTGGCCAGAGCGGCGGGATGCGAATCAGGGCGCGGTCGATGGCGGAGGGCAAATCGACGGGTAATGGTGACGAAACGGGAGAAGAAGTCTGCATGGTGATGAGGAACGAACGATCAGCCGGAGGTGGTGCGGGGCCAGAGGCGGTTGAGGATGCGGTTGGCGACGGTGCCGACATAAAAACCGTTGAGCGCATGGACGTAGAGCACACGGCCGAGCGGATGGGAATTGGCGCGCCAGAGCAGGGCTTGGAAGAGGAACAAGGCGGCGAAGACGGCGGCGATAGCGGCGAGCAACGCGGGCGGCGGTGTGGGCGCCGGGAGCGGGCCGAGCAGAGCGTAGGTGCCGGCGTGGAGGGCGAGACTGGCAAAACCGATGGCGGCGGCGGCGAGGAGGGCACGGGCGAGCGCCGCGCCGCGCGAGACCACCGACCAGAACCGGGCGAGCCCGTAGCCGAGGGCGAGGACGAGCACGAGGGTGAACAGCGAGTAGGGGGACGCGGCGGGTGGCACGAACACGGCGAGGAGGGTCGCGCCGGCCGAGACGAGCAGCGCGGCACAGAGCACGCCGAGGCCGAGCGCGCCGGTGCGCAGCGGTTGGGCGGCGCGGGGGAGGGCGCCGACGGTGCTGCCGGCGGTGAGAAACGCGTGGGCCTTGTAGAGCGAGTGCGCGACGATGTGGAGGAGGGCGAGGGCGAAGGCGCCGAGGCCGCATTGCAGGAGCATGAAGCCCATCTGCGCGATGGTGGAGTAGGCGAGGGCGCGCTTGACGCTGGGCTGCGCGAGCATGACGACCGCGCCGAACGCGGCAGTGATCGTGCCGAGGATCGCGAGGAGCGTAAGGGCGCCGGGCGCGTGGACGAAGAGCGGGCTCAGGCGGATCACGAGGAAGCCGCCGGCGTTGACGATGCCGGCGTGCATGAAGGCGGAGACGGGGGTGGGCGTCTCCATCGTATCGAGCAGCCACGAGTGGAAGGGGAACTGTGCGGATTTCAGAGCG
>JANXLP010000210.1 GCA_025355125.1 Opitutaceae bacterium
CTCACGATCATCCTCGTCGCCCGCCGCGTCCCCGGCGCGATCGTCGTCAGCATCGCGATCATCACGCTCCTCGGTCTTTTCGTGCCAGCCGCCGGCGGCGCGAAGGTCACTCAAATCCCCTCCAGCTTCGTCGCGTTTCCAAATTCCCCCGCCCCGGTTTTCCTAAAACTCACCTTCAAATTTCTCACGAGTTGGACGGCCTTCTCCGTCGCGTCGCCGCTCATCCTGACGCTCCTGCTCGTCGATATGTTCGACAACATCGGCACCCTCATCGGCGTCACCAAACGCGCCGGCCTACTCTCCGCCGATGGCACCCTGCCCAAAGCCGGCCGCGCCCTCCTCGCCGATTCACTCGCCACCATCGCCAGCGCGCTCTTCGGCACGTCCACCGTCGTCAGCTACATCGAATCCGCCGCGGGCGTCGAAGCCGGCGGGCGCACCGGCCTCACCTCGCTCACGACCGCCGGATTCTTCATTCTCGCCCTGTTGTTCACCCCCCTGATCTTGATCGTCCCCGCCGCCGCCACCGCCCCCGCGCTCGTCGTCGTCGGCATCTTCATGATGCAATCCGTGATCGAGATCGACATGACCGATTTCAAAATCGCCGCGCCCGCCGTCCTCACGATTTTCGCCATTCCGCTCACCTTCAGCATCGCCGAGGGCATCGGCCTGGGGCTGATCACCGCCGCGCTCCTCGCCCTCGGCTTGGGCAAGCCGAAATCCTTCACCACGGCCGGCTACATCGTGGCGGGCATTTTCTTCCTCGAGTTTTTTAAGATTTTTCCGTTCAGCGGCTAAATCCCCTTTCCACTCTGGGCTCGGCAACCCGGCGGCTCTGCGTTTTTTTCAGCCGATGCACTCCCGCCTGCTCCTCTTCTTCTTTACGGTAAGCGCCGCTGTTGCCGCCGACTTCTCCGCGCGCTTTGACGAGCTGAAAACCCGCGCCACTCCCGCGCAGCTCTACGCCCTGCTCTACGCCCTTCCCAAGGGCGGCGATCTCCACAACCACGCCGGCGGCGCGAATCTGACCGAGAGCACCTACGCCATCTGCACCGATCCCACGCGCAACGGCGGCGACGCCTTTTACACCCGCGCTCACTTTTCCGGTCAACCCGACGCCGTCGCGCCCACCGTCCGCTTCCGCACCATCCGCCGCCACGTCTACGAAGCGCTGTCGCCCGCCGTCCGCAGCGAATACGTCGCCCTCACCGATCTCACGCCCACCGAGCGCGCCGATTGGTGCAACGCCTTCCGCCTCGACGCCGTCGGCGAAGGCCGCTTCGAGTTTTTCCAAAACATCTGGCCCCGCCAGTCCGGCATCGGGCGCAACCTCCACGTCCGCACCGAACAACTCGTCGCCAATATCAAAGCCTTCGCTGCCGAGGGCCTCACCTACCTCGAGACACAATTCGACGTCGATGACAGCGCCGACAACTCCGGCCAGCCTATCCCCCGCGAGACCGCCGTCGCCTTCGTCCGCGCTCGCCTCGACCAGCCCGATGTCGTCGCCACCGGCCTCACCGTGCGCTTCCAATACACCGTCCTCCGCTTCGCCCCGCGCGCCGAGGCCGAACTCGCCTCCGCCTACGCCTTCGTGGACGCCCATCGCGATCTCTGGGTCGGCCTGAATCTCGCCGGCATCGAAGAAAACGGCTTGGGCTACCCCGCGCGTTTTCTCGCCCCCTTCCGCCAGCTCCGCTCCCGCTATCCCGGCATCGCCCTCTCCATCCACGCCGGCGAGATGGACGGCCCCGACCGCCACATTCGCGACACCCTCCTCCTCGGTGCCACCCGCATCGGCCACGGCGTGAATCTCATTCAGGACCCCGACACGCTCCTCCTCCTCCAGCAAAGCCAGCGCGTCCTCGTCGAGATCAACCTCATCTCCAACCGCCTCCTCGAATACACGCCCGACCTCGCGAAACACCCGTTCCCTGAATACCTCCGCACCGGCGTCCCCGTCTGCCTCAACACCGACGACCGCGGCATGTGGGACAGCAACCTCACCGACGAATTTTACACCGCCGTCACCACCTTTAATCTCTCATGGTCCGAGATCGTCCAACTCGGCCGCAACAGCCTCACGCACGCCTTCGCGCAACCCGCAGTAAAAGCCAAACTCCTCGCCGACTACGAACGCGCCATCGCCTCATTCGAATCGACCTACGGCGCCGCCAAGATCGACGACGCCCTCGCCCGCCTCGCCACCGTGAAGCCCGTCACCTACGGCTACGCGTCCCGGACTTGGGGCCTGACCTTCGCCCCGTAGTTCCGCATCTGCATCTAATTGGGCGTTAAAAAAGGTGGGGCTGGCTCTCCGAGCCGGCCTGGGTTCCAGCGTGATTCGCCACTCAAGCTCAGGGCGGCTCGGAGAGCCTCCCCCTCCTTCGCAGGGCTTTTTCAAACGCCTTCTGAGGACGGCGCAAAAAACACTCCGCAGGCGCGTCGCAGGGTGGTCTGCAAAAAATGCCGCCCCTCTTTATTTGCCGCCGCCCGGGGAATGCAAAAAAGCCGCCGTCATCGCGACGCTGCGGCTTAGAGGGCGTCTAAAAAGGTAGGGTTGCCTGCGGCGGATCGAAAGTGGCACGGGCGTCCCGCCCGTGGGTTCGGAACATGGGCGGGACGCCCATGCCACGACGGACCAGATCGGAGACCTTTTTAGACGCCCTCTAAGAATAATTATTTCTCTAGCTATGTCTGCGGCACCCTGCATTTTTCGTCACGCGATAGTTACCCACCCCGCTTGCGCACGTCCCCTCGTCGCGCCTGCACTGTTGATACTGAAAACACCCATGACACCCACACCTGACTGCACCCATCGGATTCCTTCTACCTCCAAGGGATTCTTCCAAGCCGCGCTCTGCGCCGTCTTGTCGTTATCTGCCATCACCCTCGTTCCCCGTTCGCTCGCCGCCGAAGCGTCCGCAGCCACCGGCGTCGTCGTCGGCACCGTGACCAACAAGGCCACGGGCAACGGCCTCATCGGCGCCAAGGTCGAGATCCCCGCACTCAATGCCACTGCGTTGGTCGACAATACCGGCCGCTACCTCATGAACGTCGCCCCCGGCACGCATGAGCTGGTCGTCACCTACACCGGTCTCGACACCCAGCGCTCCACCGTTGTCGTCACCCCCGGTCAACCCGCCGTCCGCGACTTCGTCCTTACCAGCTCGGTGATGATGCTCGACGCCTTCAAAGTCGCTAGCGTGAAGGAGGGTCTTTCTTCCGCTCTGACGCAGCAGCGCAATGCCGACAATCTCAAGAACATCGCGTCGATGGACGCCCTCTCCGACCTCCCCAACATGAACGCCACTGAGCTCGCGATCCGCCTTCCCGGCGTGACCTTCGCCGACCCCGGCGACGAAGTGGTCGAGCAAATCAGCGTCCGCGGCATGGGCGCCGGCATGACCTCGATCTCCATCGATGGCAGCGGCATGTCCTCTTTCAGCGCGCAGAACCGCAACACCCGCATGACCGCCTTCACCGGCAACATGTTCGAATCCCTTGAGCTCACCAAAGGCCAGACCCCCGACCGCAGCGTGGATTCCCTCGGCGGTGGCGTGAACTTCAAGACCCGCTCACCTCTCAATCAGAGCGAAAAACGTCGCATCAGCTATAACTTCACCGCCCGCCAAGCACCCTCCTTCAGTGAACAGGTGCCGCTACGCGAACAACGCCGCACGCACGCCCTTTTCAATGCTTCCTACATCGAGAAGTTCGCCATCTTCGGCAGTGAATCCCCCAACCTCGCCGTGTCCCTCAACGCCTTCTACAGTGAAAACGCCTTCGGCTTTTTTCGCACCAATCGCGACTATCAGCAGGTCGACGGCCAGCCCGCCTACGTCTGGGACTACCGCACGCAGGATAATTACAACAACCGCACCCAGCGCAGCCTCAGCACCAAGTGGGATTATCGCCTCAACCGTAATTCCCTTCTCAAGCTCAACCTCATCTACAATGACGCCCCGGAGCCGATGCGTCGCCAATACCAGACCCGCGCCTTTGCCGGCAGCCAGACCACTGTCCCCAACGCTACCACTTCCGGAGTCGTCCCCGGGTTCACCGACCGCATCACCACGGTGCGCGCTGTTCAAATCGCTCCGACTTCGACCAATACCTCCGGGACCACCCAGCCGGCCCTGATCGACGTCACCTCCAATCTCATCAATCGCGAACAACGCCTCCGCCACCTCGATCTCGGCGGAGAACACACGTTCAACGAATTCGACATCGACTGGACCGGCGTCTGGAGCCGCACCCGCTATCGCACCCTCGGGTCCGAAGGAAATCTTAACAACCGCATCGGCAATATCCCCTTCATCGGACCCAACGGCGGCCCGGGCTCCGCCACCAACAACGTCGTCGGCCCTAACGGCGAGACCGGCGTCGGCTGGGTCCTCGACCGCACCCAGTCTGACCTTTACCCGCGCTTCACCCAGAACGGCGGTCTCGATTTCACCAATCCTAACAACTACCGCCCATCCGTAAACGGCCTCAGCACCGGAGCCGGCAACCTCGATATCGATCTCATCAAAGAGGCGCGTCTCAACTTTAAATATAAACTGCCGATCAATGCGTTCTCCGCCTTCCTCAAAGCCGGCGGCTCCGTGCGCGACCACACCGTTGAATTGCTCCGCGTGAATCGCCGTTGGAGTTACCTCGGCACTGCAGCTCTCAAAACCGACCCGTCAATCCTCCTTTGGGACACCGTCAAAACCGGTCGCAAGATCCCCCAATGGGAAGGCGCCGAGTTTATCCAAAATGGCCAGCCCACCAACCAAGCCCTCTGGCAGGAGGACAAATATTTCTACGAGAACAACCGCCGCGTCGCTTCCAACAAAGTCAACGAAGTCATCACCGGCTACTACCTGATGACGCAGGGAAAAATCGGTCGCACCGGCTTCCTCGCCGGCATGCGCCGTGAGATCACCGATACGACCGGTTACGGTCGTCGCCGAGCGCGCGTTTTGACCACGGCGGCGCAGCAACTCGCCGACCCGGTGGGCTCCGCCACCCTTGATAGCTCCGCCTACACGAACAAAGGTTCTTACGGCCAAAACTTCCCAAGCATTCACCTGTGGCGCGACCTGACCCCCAATCTGAAGGCCCGTGGTTCGTGGACGACCGGTTTTGCCCGCCCCACCCTCGCCAACGCCGTCACCGCTCTCTCTTTCAGCGACACCAATCAAACGGTTACTTTCGGCAACCCCGACCTGAAACCGACCAAAGCCAAGAATTGGGATCTATCGCTGGAGTATTATTTCAATCCCTCCGGCAGCTTTACGGTGGGCTGGTTTCACAAAAGACTGGATGATCAAATCGGGAGCAATACGGAGATCGGCATCGTGGGCGCAGGCCAAGACAACGGCTTCGATGGCGAATTCCCCGGTTACAGCATTCTCTCGAACAAGAACGTCGGCACTGCCTTTACCCAAGGCTGGGAGTTCAGTTATCAGCAACAGTTCCGTTTCCTGCCTAACCCGTTCAAGGGAATCCGGCTGAACGCCAACTATAGTCAGATCACCGCCCACGGAAACTACGGCGTCGCCGGTGCCTACTTTAAAAATCAGAACGTCAACGGATTCATTCCGCGCACCGGAAATCTCTCCGTGGCTTGGGACTACAAAAAGTTCAGCGCCAATGTTAGCTATAATTACACCAGCGAACACATCCGCAACACCTACAATATCGCTGCGCCTTCGCGTAACCGGTATCTGCAAGGCCGCGAGCTGATAAACGCCGGAGTGCGCTACTCAATTCGCCCCAGCCTCACCTTGAACTTCGGCGTCCAAAACCTCTTCAACGAGCCGCAGATCTACTACCGCAGCGTGCGCGACCAGATGGAGACCTTCCTCGTCAACGGCACGACCATCACCGCCGGCGTCGAAGGCCGCTTCTAATTCTCGCATAGGGCGTCCCGTCTAGCGGGCACCTCCTCAAGCCGCAGCCTCATCGCTGCGGCTTTTTTGCGCTCAAACCGACCTCTGCATGCGGTTGGAAGCTGTAGGCCCGACCGGTGGTCGGGCTCCGGAAACCGACCGACGGTCGGTTCTACACCTCTCAAGCCGCGGCCTCATCGCTGCGGCTCCATCGCCGCGGCTTTATTATGCCGCGCTCCAATCGTGAGCTACTTCGTTCCCGCCGCCCCGCCCGCTGTGCCATACAACCGCGCCAGTTCCACCATTAGCACTTCCAGTTTCCCGTAATACTCGTCGTCACTCAGCTTCATCTTCGATTCCCGCAACGCCTCCACCGCCCGCTCCAATTCGTCCCGCCGCGCCCGTTGTTCCATTGTCAGCCGCGCCTCCGCCTCGCTCCGCACGAGGTGAAACTGCCGGGCCCGCGTCCCATCGAGCGCCGCGCCGTCCTTCGCCTTTTTCGTCGCCCGCGTGCCGCGAAACCATTCCGCCGGCGTGCCCAACCCGTCGCCGTTGTCGTCAATCAACGCATGCTCCGTCGCGAGCCGGCCTTCTGTCTTATAAAATTCCTTCACCCGGGCTGAAGCGGCCAGAAACGCCTCCAACAACGAAGTCTGTCCGTCCTGGTCGAGATCGCTTCTCGGATCGCCCATCGCCTCGGCCAGATACGGCCCCAATCGCGCGTAATTCTGCTCCTTACCCGTCCGCGTCGCCGTGATCACCACGCGATTCGCCCCTGCCAGTTTGCTGATAAACGGCGCACTCGCCGACGCCGTGTTGATCACCGCGAGCGGCCGCTTGAAGGGTTTCAACCACGCCGCCAACTCCGTCGCCGTGAGATCCGGCCCGCGTAGATTGAACTTCGCGTCCTTGCCGTCGTAAGTCCCGTGCCCGATTAGCACCACCCACAATTCCCCACCCGTCTTCGGCTCCGCTTCCAGCACCTGCTTCAGTCGCTCATAATCCGTCGTCCCGGCAACCACGGACTCATTCCCAACGACCACCTTCCTGGCCCCTGCCTGCGCCGCCACCTTTTCCCACAACGGCACCTGCGCCGCGAATTGGGTCCGATACTCCGCCTCGCCCTCCGCACCCACCACGAGCAACACGGTCGCCTGATCAACCGCCTCGTCCCCCCGCGCCGCCATCGCCAAACCCACAAATAACATCCAACCCGCCACTCTCCGTTTTTGTGCCTTCTTGTGCTTTTTGTGGCCATCCCCTCCGGAGATCCCTCCGGAAATCAGGCCGAAAAATAATCCGGGCACGCGCGTTTTCATGGCAGTCCTTTCCAACGCCGCAGCCCCCATTCCCCAAGAAAACACGCCAGCGCCACCAGAAACATCACCGGCGTGTGCCACAGCGGATTCAACGCTGTCTCCATCACCGGCGACTTCCGCTCTGGCAGGCTCCGCGCAAACTTCGCCAGATCACCCGCCGCGACGAGTTCACCGCCGGTCTTCTTCGCGATGTCTTCAAGCAGCGCCACATTCGGCGTCAGCGAGCGAAACTCCTCCGCCGCCAGATCCGTGCTCCAACCCGCCTCCGCCCGCCCCACCTCGGCGCCGAGCGCATTCGTCACGATCGCGGTCGCTCTAAACCCTCCCGTCACCCTCGGCACATAAGTCGTCTGGTAAAGGCCCGGCTCCATTCCCGAAGCTTCCGCCTGCAACTTGATCGGCGTGCGCGGCGCGCTCGCATCCGCGCCAAAAACCACGGACTCCACCTCCATCGTCACCGTCGCGTCATCGAGCGGCTGGTAACTTTCGTTGCGCGCCCGCACCTGCAGTTGCACCGCGCCGTTGGCATCTTCCGCCACCGGCTCCACCGCCAGATCGACGCGATTCGGCACATCCGCCACCAGCCAACGCACCAGCTGGCGCCACGCTTTTTCCATATCCGTGCGCGCCGCCGCGTCCTTCATGCCCCAGCGCCACACGTCGCCCACCATCAACGCCGCACTCCGCCCGCGCCCAAACCGCTGCACCGCTAGCGCAGGAATTTCCACCCCATGCTCATCCCGCACCGCCGCGATTACACTCGCGCCCGGCTTCAGCGCCCGCACGCGGTTCAAAACCTGGAATCCCGGCATCTCGGTCAGCCGAACTTTCTCGTCCGCCTCGTTGTCGCGTAGCCGCGCCCACGCCTGCAGCCAGCCTTCGCGCGCGAGTTCAAATTTCAACGGCCCCGAAGCGACCTGCTCGCTCGGCCGATCAAGATAGACGGGCAGCAAATCGCCCACCGGCGTGCGCGCATAGTTGCCTTCTTGAAATGACTCCATGCCGCCCAACATCAAAAAGCCACCGCCGCGCTCCGATACGAATTTCTGCAATAGCTGCGCCTGCTCCGGTGCAAAAAACTCGTTCTCCAGATCGTCGAGGATCACCGCATGATAACCATAAAGCTCCTCAGGCGTCCGCGGGAACCCCGCGCGCAGTTCCAGCTCATCGCGCGTATTCAGCCGCACCAACACGGGCTGATCATAGCGCTGCACGTCCTCCGCCGCTTGGTTGCCGAAGCCACGAAACAGCGGATTGCTCGTCTCGCCCGCACGGCCGCGAAAATCAAACTTCGGCTCCCGCTTCGCCACGCGAATCAGCCCCACCAATTGCACTTGGTCGTCGGTCTCCACTGCGCGATTGAGAAACTTGTATTCCCAGTTCGCCCGGCCCGCAACGTAGAGAATGCGATACGGCCCCTGCCCGCGATTCACCGTGAGCACACGGCGATTGTTGATCGTCGTCGCCTCCGCCGCCGTCACTTCCGCGCCACCACGCGGCGCGACGCTGACTTCATAAAAGGACAATCCCTTCTGCTCCGGCTTGAGCTGAAAACGAAACGCCAGCGTGTCCGTGTCCTTGCGCGCCTCGAGCGTCTGCTCCTGCACCGTTTTACCTGCGCGGTCGGTCAACCGCGCCACCACCGTCTCTCCGCGAAACCCCGCCGCCAACACCTCGGCTTGAATCGACACCGGTGCATCTTCAAACGCCGTCTGGCTAACATTCACCTGCTGCACCGCCAGATCGCGCGCCGGCTCACGCCGCCCGATCACGATCGGATACACCGGCGGCAATCCCGCCAGATCGGGCAACGCCCCGCCGCGCAGATCCGTCGCGTTCCCATCCGTGAGCAAAATAATCCCCGCCAGCGGCCGACCCTGAAATCGTTCCTTCAGGGTCTTCAACGTCGCGGCCAGCGCCGTCGCGCGGCCGTCAAAGGCCAGCTCATGAAAATCCGTCGTCGCCTGCAGCCGCGTGTCGAAAAAATACCGCCGCAGATCAAACGTCCCCGCCAGCGCCGCCTGCCAGTCGCCGGTCTGCGGATCGAGCAGTGCTCGGAGCATTTCCCCGCGCGTGCCGTTTTCACCCCGATCCTTGATTTGCAGCCCCTGACTGTTGTCCGCCACCACCGCAAAGAGATTGGCCCCGGGCCGCGCCCGCTGCGTCGTCCACAACGGCTCCAGCAAACACAGCGCCAGCGCCGCCAGCCCCGCGATCTTCAGCGCCAGACACACCCAGCGCAGCCCGCCGAGGCCCGCCGCCGCGCGATAGCCCCACGCCAGCACGAGCGCCGCCACCGCGAGAAAACCCACCGCCGGCCAAAGCCACTGCCACCCGGAAAACGTAAGTGCGGCTAACAGCATTCGCTAGTCGTCCTTCCCCAGCTCTTCGTAGTAACGCCGCACCGACTCCGTATAGCGATTCGGCACCGGATCGCGGTCGATCGGCACCAGCGCATCCTTCGAATCGCGCCGCGCCAACTCTTCACCGAGCCGCGCGCGCACTTCGATCAGCGGCTTCAATATCTGCAACTGCACCACCGCCCAGTCCGGCTTCTTCTGATCGCGCTTAAACTCCTGCCGCAGCAACCGCGCCCGTTCCCGCGCATTCGCCACCGCATCGCGCAGCGCGGGCTGATCCACGAGTTCCTCGACATCGCGCAGCCGGTCCGCCCACGCCCCGAAATCATCCCCCGTGATCGGCCCGCCGTAGCCACCGCCATAGGTGCCGCGCCGCGTCTCGCCGCTCATCAATTCCTCCAACCGTCCTCCCGGCTGCGCCCCGCCATTTTCAGCCCCACCACGGTTGGTATCAGCACCCGCCAGCGGACGCGGCCGGCCCGCACGGTTCGCCGGATCACCGCGACCCGCGCCCGGTTCCTGACCGGGGTTTTGGCCGGCCTGCGCCTCCGCTCCCGGCGTCGCCGGCGTGGTGCCCGCCTGTCGTTGATCGCCCGGTTTGTCCGCGCCCGGGACCTGCGGCTGGCCGGGATTGGCCTCGCCCGCTTTGCCCGCTTCGGTCCCGCCCTGCGCCTGCTTCATCTCGCGCGTGAGCTGGTCGGTCACCTTGTCGAGTTCGCTCTGCGCGAGTTTCAAAGCTTCAGCGTCATCACCGAGCACGTTCTCCACCGCGCGCTCCACCCCACGTTTTAATTCGTCGATCCCTGCACTCGCCTGCTGCGCCGCGCGACCGGCCTGCGGCAGGTAGCCTTGCTTCAACAACTCTGAGGTCAGCTCAAGCGTTTTCCCGCCGCCCTCGCGCTCCGTCGATTTCTGCAAGCGCTCGTTGAGCGAGCGCGTGAGCATGCCCTCTTCTAGAAGTTGTTGGCGCGTGTCTTTCACCGTCTTCGCGTCGTCCTGCGCGATCTTGCGCACGCTGTCGTAGAGCTGACGTGAAAGCAGCGGCTCCGCGTTCTCCGCCTGCTGCGAAACCTGCGTCGCCCGCTCCACGAGATCGCTCATGCGCTTGCGCTGCTGGTCGAGTTGGTCGAGCGCGGCCTGACGCTCGGGCGCGTCGTTCAAAGTCTTTTTCTTGGGGTCGTCCAAGCCCGCGATTTTCTTGGAAACGTCCTCCTGCTGCCGCGCCAATTCGCGTGCTTCGGTCCGCATCTCTTTCAAATCTTCCGAAAACTCACCGGCGTTCTGCTTGCGCAGATCGTCCCGCATCTGTTGCAAATCGCGCTGCGCCCGCGTCCCCGCCGCCAGCGCCTGCGACACCGCGCCTTCGCCCGCCGCATCCGCCGCCTTCTGCACGTCATCACGCGTGCGGTCGAGTTGCTCGCGCTGGTCCTGCATCGCCGACTGATTTTCCGGGCGGTCCATGCGCTGCCGCACTTCGTCCATGTCCGCGACCATCTGCTTCTGCTCGTCTTGCAACCGTTTCAACTGGCGACGCACATCCTCCTTTTCCTGCTCCGTGCGCGCCGCCTGGAGCGCCGTCTGCAACTCCTTGAGCCGGTCATTCACGTCCTGCTGCCGGCGCGCGAGTTCCTGCAGGCGGTTGAGCACCTGGTTCTGCTCGCGCCGCTCCTGACTCTGTGGAGCCTTCGCCTGCTTCTGCGTCTCGTAACGGTTTTCCGACTGGGCGAGATCCAGTCCGTCGATCTGCTGCTGGTTGCCCTGATCCCCGCCGCCCTGCCCACGACTGCGGCTCCGGCTGCGCGTGATGCTGGTCTCGCGCGCCTGCAATTTCAGCAGCGCCTGATACGCCGACTGCTCTGCCGCGAGCGCAGCCGTGAGGGCTGCGGGGGATTTCGACGCTTCCTCCAAATGCATCTGCGCTTCCTCCATGCCTTTCGTCACCGCGCCCCACATTGTCTGCGCGCGCGGGCCCGTCCGTTTCTCCGCCTCTGCTACGGCCTGCTTCAACGCCTGTTCCTGCGACTGGCTGACGACGCCCACATCCGATGCAAACTGCGGCGACGTCGCCGTCCGCTGTAGTTTCCACGTCGCGCTGATAATTTGTTTCTGCAGGTCGGTCAGCTTGCGCGTCTGCGCGCCCTGCGGCCCCTGACCATCCTGCTCCTCGCCTTGCATGTCCTGACTCTCGCGGAAAATTTCATCAAACGGCCGCACCTCGGCAAAAAACATATCCGTCGTCGTGCGGCGCACTTTGCCATCCGGCCCGATGTCATCCGCCCAAGCATACCACGACACGAGATTGTCCGGCTTCACGCCCAGCTCTTCCATCCGCACTAGCTGCGCAAAGGTGCGCTTCTCCTTCGATTTCGCATCGCGTCCCAATTCGATGAACTTCGGCTCCCGGCCCACCACGGTGTAGGCGAGACCGTAGGTCGGCACCCCGAAGTCATCCCAAACCGTGCCCTCGAATGCGACTTCCTCCAACGCCGACGGCCGCACATCGCCCCGCGGCGCGACCAGTTTCAATTCCGGCGTGCGATTCGGCAGCACTTCGATCACCAGCGGCGCCGCCGTCTTGTTGGCGCGGCCATCCGCATCGACCAGTTTCAAATCATAACTCTGACTCGCCTTAAGCGGAAACGCCGTGAGTGTCGCCACTGCCTTGCCCGCGACGACCGTGAGCGGGATTTCCGTCTTCTCTTTATTGCGCGCGATCAGCATCGCCGAAGTGACCGGCTTGTTGAGCTGCAACGAAAGTCCTAGCTTCGTGCCCTCGACCGCACTCACGCGTCGCGTGTCTTCAATCCGCCGTGGCGGCAGCGTGGTGTAGTCGGGAAACGTCAGCTCTGCATCGGCCCGCACCAGCCGCGGGTGCTCATACACCTTCACCGCAAACTCGCGCGTGCGCTCGCCGTTGTATTCCACCCGGTAGGTGAAGTCCGCCGCGACATCCGGCACGCTCCCGCCAAAAATCGGATCGGCCAGGCTCTTTACGAGCGGAATCGTGCGCGCCGGCGAGGCCGCGTCGTTCACCACCAGATTCACCCCGGGTGGCAGTGCGCTCCCGAAACGCGCCAATACCACCAGAGTCTCGCCGCGCTCCAAGGTCGTGTCACCTGGCGTCACCGTGAGCCCGCGCGACGCAAAAAAAGCTCCTCCTCCATTCACACTACCTTTGGTCCAGAGCGCCCGCCGCTGCCAC
>JANXLP010000442.1 GCA_025355125.1 Opitutaceae bacterium
GGCGTCGGTCAGGTCGGTCGCGGCGAGGAGGGCGCGGGCGGCGGGCACTTCGTGTTCCTTTTCGGCGGCGAGCACGGGAGCGACCGCCACGGTGGCGCCGGTCTCCTGCGCGACGAGGCTGACGACTTGGGCGAGCCGGTCGGTGACGGCCTTGCCGTCGAGGGCGAGCGCTTGGGGCAACTGGCCGTGCTGGGCTTGTAACCCGTCGTTGAGCACGGCGGCGAGGGCGGCGGAGTCGACTCGGCCGAGCAGCGTGTAGAACACGTCGCTGCCGGGCGCGACGCCGAGCTTCTTGCCCGGCGGCCGGTAGTAGCCGAGGGCCTGGCGCTGGCGGGCGTTCAACTGCTGGGCTAGCAGGCTGTCGGACTTAGAAATTTAAGGCATCCACCGTGCGATATTCGCGAAAATATTTTTCAAAAAGATCAAATATCGAGCTGCAAACGCCTTGAACGGCCTAAGTCCGACAGGCTGCTAGGCGCAACGCCACCTCCGTCACCGCCAGCCGCCCTTTGTGCTTTTTGTGGCAAAAACTCCGTAGTCCGCTCCGCCCTCTTTCGTGTCCCTCCCACCTCCTCATTCTCCCCCGCCTACGCCGCCCGCGTCCGCGCCCGACGATGACGCCCCCGGCGTCCCCGGCTTCCGCACTTGGCGCGGCGTTTATCTCTTCGTCCTCACCGTGTTCATCGCCGTCGTGATCGCCCTCACGCTCTTCACCCGCGCCTACGCATGAACGTCCTCGACTGGCTCGTCCTCCTTGCCGCCGTCGTCGGCGTCGCCGCCTACGGCACCTGGCGCACCCGCCACACCGACAACCTCAACACCTACCTCAAGGGCAACGCCACGACCAAGTGGGGCACCATCGGCCTCTCCGTCATGGCCACGCAGGCCAGCACGATCACCTACCTCTCCCTCCCCGGCGTCGCCGCGGAAAACGGCATCGCTTTCATCCAAAATTATTTCGGCCTCCCGCTCGCGCTCATCGTCGTCTGCGCCGTCTTCCTCCCCATCTACCGCAAGCTCGGCGTCTACACCGCCTACGAGTTTCTCGGCCAACGCTTCGACCGCAAAACCCGCCTCCTCGGCGCCGGTATCTTCGTCCTCCAGCGCGGCCTCCAGGCCGGCATCACCATCTACGCGCCCGCCATCATCCTCGCCACCGTCCTCGGCTGGCGCCTCGATCTCACCATCGTCTGCACCGGCTTCCTCGCCATCGTTTACACCATGACCGGTGGCAGCGCCGCCGTGAACCTCACCCAAAAATGGCAGATGGGCGTCATCTTCGGCGGCATGGTCACCGCCTTCGTCATCCTGCTCACCAAGCTCCCGCCCGACGCCCTCCCCATCGCCGGCGCCCTCGGTAAACTTCAGGCCGTCGATTACGACCCCGACTTAAAAGTCCGCTACACCGTCTGGAGCGGCGTCCTCGGCGGCTTCTTCCTCTCGCTCTCCTACTTCGGCACCGACCAGTCCCAGGTCCAGCGCTACATCGGCGGCGCCCGCCTCCGCGAGGGCCGCCTCGGCCTCATGTTCAACGCCCTCCTCAAGATCCCGATGCAGCTCTTCATCGTGATTCTCGGCGCCCTCCTCTTCGTCTTCTACCAGTTCCAGCCCCACTCGCCCGTCGTTTACAACCAGACCCAATGGCAGCGCCAGCTCAACGGCCCCGAAGCCGCCACCTTCCGCGCCCTCGACGACAAACACGCCGCCCTCCACGCCGCCAAACAGGAAAAAATCCGCACCTGGGCCGCCGCCAAAAATTCCTCCGATCCCGCCGTCGAAGCCACCGCCCGCCGCGACATGCTCGCCGCCCAATCCGCCGCCGACGCCGTGCGCAAAGAAGCCCGCACCGCCCTCCAGCTCGCCGATCCCACGACGAAAAAAACTAAAGACTCCGACTACGTCTTCATCAATTTCATCCTCACTCAGCTCCCCCACGGCGTCATCGGCCTGCTCCTCGCCGTCATGTTCGCCTCCGCGCTTTCCTCCAAAGCCGGCGAACTCAACGCCCTCGCCACCACCTCCACGATCGATCTCTGGCGCACCTTCCGCCCGCTCGCCGCCCACGACGAGGCGCGAAACGTCCGCGTCGCGAAAACCTTCACCGCCGTCTGGGGCCTCTTCGCCATCGGCTTCGCCCTCTTCGTGAGCTTTGCCGAAAACCTCATCGAGGCCCTCAACATCGTCGCCTCCATTTTCTACCCCGCGCTCCTCGGCGTCTTCGTCGTCGCGTTCTTCCTGAAGCACGTGAAAGGCACCGCCGTCTTCTGGGCCGCCGTCGCCGCCCAGACCTTCGTCATCGTAATTTTCTTTCTCGGCAAAGCCTACCCCGCCCACGAAATCGGCTACCTCTGGCTGAACCCCATCGGCTGCTTCGCCTGCGTCCTCTTCGCCGTGATCCTCCAAGCCCTCCAGCCCCGCGCCAAATCGCTGTAGGGCGGGGTCGCCGAACCCCGCCTCCGAACCCCGCCTCCTATCCTCCTCTGCGAATTTTCAAATCCTCCGTAAGCCCTCTCCCAAAACCTCCTCCCGACCATCCCGCAGTTTTCCGCCCCCTCCCCCTTTCGTGTATTTCGTGTGTTTCGTGGTTAAAAAATCCGTCCTCCGCTCCTCACCTTAGCGCCACCTCTCCGATTCTCCCCTCCGATTTTTCCGTGTATTCCGTGTGTTCCGTGGGCCCTCTCCGATTCCGCCCTCCGACTCCGATCTCTCAGCTCTAAGCTCTAAGCTCTAAACTCTCCGCTCCCCCGCTCCCGTGTCCTCCCCCATCATCTGTTTCGGCCAGCAACCCTGCGGTTTTTTCCCCCGCCGTTTCCTTTACGCCAAGTTCCTCACCGCCCGCCGTCTCCAGGCCGAGATCGGCGGCGAGATAGTCTTCTTCTATCACGACAGCGACCACGACCCCCGCGAGACGCAGACCACGCTCCGCCACCGCAAGACCGACGCCCCCCTCACCTTCAACTTCGCCTTCGCCAACAAAACCCAGCGCAAGTTCTCCCCGCTCTACGCGAAGAAAATCCCCGCCGGCTGGCGCGACGCCACCGCCCGCCAACTCCCCGCCTACGTCGCCCCGCCCTACGTCGAAATGTTCAAGTCCGTCGCCGCCGACACCATCGCCGATTTCTGCCTCGAGATGTATCGCGCCATGGGCCTCCTCGAGGGCGTGCGCGTCGTCCGCTCCGGCGATCCCGCGTTTCGCAAGGCAGCCTGCCCGATCACCGATTTTTTTGTCGATGTCCCCCACGAGGGCGAAATCGTCCGTGCCCGCCGCGCCGCCGATGGCGCCTTGCAACTCCACGAAGGCGGCAGCTCCTTCCTCACGCTCCCGCCCGCGACCGCCGGCTCCGCCCCCTTCGACCCCGCCCAAATCAGCCCCTCCCGCGACAGCCGCCTGCGCTGGATGCAGTCCGTCCTCCATTGCACGCACTACGTCTCCGGCGCCGGCGAACAGGCTTATCTGAACCACGCCGACGCCCCCGAGATCACCTTCGTGACCCGCGACGCCATCGACCGCTCCGACGAAGCCTACGCCGACTGATCCCTTCCCGTGCCTCGTCGCCGCGAGCGTGAGCTACTCAACCTCCGCCCGGTTTCTCACCCTCCCCGCTGATCGCTGCACGTTGCTCCCGTCCCGGGTGGCCCTCCTTTTTCCCCGTTTTTATTTCGCATCTTTCGCGTGTTTAGCGGGCAATCCCTCCGCATGACGCCCGCTTCGCTTTCTCCCCTCCTCGCCTTCGGCGCCCACCCCGACGACATCGAGTTCGGCGCCGGCGGCATCATCGCCCTCGAAGCCAAAGCCGGTCGCCCCGTCCACCTTGTCGTCTGCTCCCGCGGCGAGTCTGGCACCAACGGCACGCCCGCCCAACGCACCGCCGAAGCCGAAGCAGCCGCCGCGCTCCTCGGCGCGACCATCGAGTTTATCGATCTCGGCGGCGACGCCCACTTCGTCCCTTCGCTCCCGCACTCGCTCACGATTGCCGCCATCATCCGCCGCGTGCGCCCCAGCCTCGTCCTCGCGCCCACCGTCACCGAGAACCAGCACCCCGACCACTCCGTCCTCGGCAAAATCGTCCGCAACGCCGCCCGCCTCGCCCGCTACGGTGGCGTCGCCGAGCTGCGCCACATTCCCGCGCACGCGATCAACACGCTCCTGCACTACGCGATCACCGCCGACGCCGAGGCGCGCGACGGCACGCCCGTGCTCGTCGATGTTTCGTCCGTCGTCCCCGCGTGGACCGCCGCCATGGCCGCCCACGCCTCGCAAGCCGCCACGCGCGACTACATCGAGCTCCAGCTCACGCGCTCCCGTTTCCACGGCCTCCGCGCCGGCATCGCCCACGCGATCCCGCTCTGGCCCGCCGATCCCCTCGTCGTGGACTCCCTCGCCGCCCTCAGCCACACCGCCCGGCGTTTCTGATTTTTCCACGTCTCCCGCGCCGCGCTCCGCGTCATCCGCGTTCAAATAAAACCATCCTCGCGCCTATGGGCGCAACGCACCTCTCACCGCAGCCAGAGCCCCTTTGTGCTTTTTGTGGCCAACCCTCCGATGCTTTCCCTTCCGGTTCCCTCGCTTTGCCTCCCCGGCTCCGCGCCCTCAGTGTCCCTCCGTGTTCTCTGTGGCTAAATCCCCCCCTTCCCGTCCCACCTAGCATGAGCGCCCCCGCCTCGCTCAAGATCGGCATCACCTGCTACCCCAGCGTCGGCGGCAGCGGCATCCTCGCCACCACCCTCGGTGAAGAGCTCGCCGCCCGCGGCCACGAGATCCACTTCATCAGCTACGAACGCCCGTTCCGCCTGCCGCCCGACAGCGACCACATCCGTTTCCACGCCGTCGAGATCAACAGCTACGGCCTCTTCAAATACCCCGACTACACGCTGCCGCTCTCGGTGAAACTCGCCGAGGTCTCCCGCGACTACGGCCTCGACCTCATCCACGCGCACTACGCCGTCCCCCACGCCACCGCCGCCCTCCTCGCCCGCGACATGCTCCCCGAGCACCGCCGCCCCAAAGTCGTCACCACCCTCCACGGCACCGACACCACCCTCCTCGGCGCCGACGCCGGCTACGGCCCCGCCATCCGCCACGCCCTCGAATACGCCGACGGCATCACCACCGTCTCCGAATTTCTCCGCGCCGAGACCAAGCGCGTCATCGCCGTCAAACGCCCCATCGAGGTCATCCACAATTTCTTCACGCCCCGCGCGCCCGCCCGCACCCGCGCCGAAGTCCGCCGCGAACTCGGCGTCGCCGACGACCAAATCCTCCTCTTCCACTCGTCCAATCTCCGCCCCGTCAAACGCGTCGCCGACGTCCTCGCCGCCTTCGCGCAGGTCCAGCCGCGCACCTGCAAACTCCTCATCCTCGCCGGCGGTGATTTCAAAGCCTACGCCGCCGACCTCGCCCGCCTCGGCATCGCCGACCGCGTGATCGTCCGCGAAAATATTTCCGCAATCGAAGACTACCTCCAGGCCGTGGACCTCGGCCTCTTCGCCTCCGAAAGCGAAAGCTTCTGCCTGAGTATCCTCGAAGCCATGGCCTTCGCCTGCCCGAGCGTTTCCACGAGCGTCGGCGGCATTCCTGAAGTCATCATCGACGGCGAGACCGGTATCCTCGCGCCCCTCGGTGACACCGCCGCCCTCGCCGCCGCGCTCAGCGCATTGATCGCCGACCCCGCCCGCCGCGCCCGCCTCGGCGCCGCCGCAAAACTCCGCGCGCAGGAGAAATTCTCCGCTCCCGTGATCGTCGAACGCTACCTCGCCTTCTACCGCGAAGTCTGCGCCGCCGGCACCCTCCGCGACGGCGCCGGTCTGTAGTTTTCCGAGGTAGGGCGGATTATCCCTAACCTGCCGCCACGCCCCATCAACTCGCCCTGCGACCACCGGCCGCAGCCTGCTCCTCGCCCTCGATCTCCCTAGGTTTAGCCACAAAAAGCACAAAAAATCTCCGCCTCCGTCCGGGTCCCCCGCGCGCCCATAGGCGCTCCCAGATTTTCGCCCCTGCCTCCGCGCTCTCCGCGTCCTCCGCGTTAAAAAAACTTCACTCGCGCCTATGGGCGCAACGCCCCCTCCGCCGCAGCCAGCGCCCCTTTGTGCTTTTTGTGGCCAACCCCTCCGAACTCCGGTCCTTCCGTTCGCACGCAGTCGATCATTCTGAGGCAGAATTTCGCCGTCTCGACTTGTCCGATAGGTG
>JANXLP010000474.1 GCA_025355125.1 Opitutaceae bacterium
GGCGATCCCCGCTCGCCCGAGACCCCGCCGTTCGCACCCACGCTCGCCCGCACCGGCAAATTCTCCGACTACGATTCGCTCCACCTCTACTATGTGGGCTACGGCGGAAACAAAAACTCCACCACGCGCTTCCGTCGCTACGACGCCACCCCCGCCCGTCCGCTCCTACCCGAGCACGATCTCAGCGATAAAAAATTCCTTCTCCAACCCAATCACGCCTACCACATCGAGCTGACCGCACTCCCCGACGGCACCGTGCGCTATCGCCGCGACGGCGAACTCATTTTCGATTACCGCGACCCGTCTCCGCTACGCACCGGCTGGTTTGCCCTCCGCACCGTCAAGAGTCACCTCGTGATTCGCGATTTGAAGATCACGCATCCCAAGCCTTAACCCTACTCACCGCGCGCCGTCGGCCTGCGGCGGCGCACGGTTTTGCTTGGCCCGTGACGGCTAAATTCGCAGGTTTTCTCATGCGAAATTACCTCCGCCTCCTCTCGGGGCTCGCGCTTGCCGCCGCCGCCGTGTTCCCGACCCTCCGCGCCGACGACGACGACACCACGCGCCTGCTCCGTTTCCCCGCCACCAATGGCCAGGCCATTGTCTTCTCCTACGGTGGCCAGCTTTACACCGTCGCCACTGAGGGCGGCACCGCCCGCCGCCTCACCGACGCTCCCGGCTACGCGATCTTCCCGCGCTTCTCCGCCGACGGCACGCAACTCGCCTTCACCGCCCAATACGACGGCAATACCGAGGTCTACGTCATGCCGTCCACCGGCGGCACGCCGAAGCGTCTCACCACCTCCGCCACCCTCGACCGCGATGACCTCGCCGATCGCATGGGCCCCAACAACGTCGTCTTCGGCTGGCGCAACACCGCTAACGAGGTCGTCTTCCGCTCCCGCTGGCACTCCTTCAATCCCTTCATCGGTCAGCTCTACACCGTCGGCCTCGACGGCGATGTGCCGACCCAGTTGCCCGTCCCACGCGGCGGCTTCGTCTCCTATTCCCCCGACGACACCAAGATCGCCTACAACCGCGTCTTCCGCGAATTCCGCACGTGGAAACAATATAAGGGCGGCATGGCCGACGACATCTGGATCTTCGACCTGAAGTCCGGCGCCCTCGAAAATATCACCAATAATCCCGCTCAAGATCTCTTCCCGATGTGGGCGTCCAATGGCCGCATCTACTTCGTCTCCGAACGCACCGCCCGCGCGAATCTCTTCAGCTACGACCTCGCCACGAAGCAGACGAAGCAGCTCACCACCTTCACCGACTACGACATAAAATTCCCGTCCCTCGGCGGCAAAACCATCGTCTTCGAACAGGCCGGCCAAATCTGGAAATTCGACCTCGCCACCGAAAAGGCCGCCATCGTGCCGATCACCGTCCGCGAAGATTTCGCCGCCGCCCGCCCCGCCCTCACCAACGTCGCCAAGAACGTCGCCACCGTTTCGCCCTCGCCCGACGGCCAGCGCGTGACCGTTGTCGCTCGCGGCGACGTGTTCACGGTGCCCGCAAAAGACGGCCCCACCCGCAACCTCACGCAGTCGCAAGGCGTGCATGACCGCGCCGCTACCTGGTCGCCCGACGGCAAGTGGATCGCCTATCTTTCCGACGCCACCGGCGAGTTCGAACTCTACATTCGCCCCCAAGACGGCAAGGGCACCGCCATCCAGCTCACCTCCAACAACGACACCTATCCCTTCTCGCCCGATTGGTCCGCCGACTCGAAGAAACTCCTCTGGGCCGACCGCAAGCAGCGCCTGCGCTTCGTGGACATCGACACGAAGGCCGTCACCACCGTCGCCGAAAACCCCGACGCCCCGATCACTTCCTACGGTTGGGCACCCGACTCCCAATGGATCACCTACGTGAAGCCACAGACCGGCACGCTCGCAAAAATCATGCTCTACGGCGTCGCCGATAAACAGACGCTCGCCGTCACCGACGGCTCCTACGACTCCTCCGTTCCCACCTTCAGCGACGACGGCAAATGGCTGCTCTTCGCCTCCGCGCGCGACTACCGCCCCATCTACTCCGACACCGAGTGGAACCACGCCTACCTCGACATGGAGCGCATCTACCTCGTCGCCCTCGCAAAAGACACCGCCTCGCCCTTCGCCCCAAAAAGCGACGAGGTCGCCATCGCCAAAGACGAGGAAAAGAAACCCGACGACGAGAAATCCGACGTCGCTAAATCCACGACCGAAAAATCCAACGCCAAGCCCGCCGACACCGCTGCCGAAAAATCGAAAATCGAGACTCCAAAATCGAAAATCACCGTCAAGGTGGACGCCGACGGTCTCTCCGAACGCATCATCGGCCTTCCCATCGCGCCTTCTAACTACGGCACGATCTTCATGCTCGGCGAAAAGGTTTACTACCGTCGCGCGCCCGGCGGCCCGCAGGGTGGTGGCGGTGGTGGCGAAGGTTTCGGCGGCGGCGCAGCCAGCAAGCCGGTCGTCGCGTTCTACGATCTCAAAGCCAAAAAAGAGACGGAGCTCGGCAATTTCGATTTCTTCGACATCACGGCCAACGGCAAAAAAATGCTGGTCCGCGTCGCCCGCGATTTTTCCCTCATCGATCTGCCTTCCGCAAAAGTTGAGCTGAAGCCCGAGTCGAAACTCGATTTCTCCGGCCTCGAGGTCCGCCTCGACCGTCAAGCCGAGTGGACCCAAGTCTTCAACGAGAGCTGGCGCCAGATGCGCGATTTTTTCTACGCGCCCAACATGCACGGCGTCGATTGGCCTGCGCAGCGCGCAAAATACGGCGCGCTCCTGCCGTCCGTCACCACGCGCAATGACCTCACCTATCTCATCGGCGAGATGATCTCCGAGCTCCACATCGGCCACGCCTACGTCGGCACCGGTGATCGTCCCGACACGCCCAAGATCAAGACCGGCCTCCTCGGCGCCGAGCTTTCCCGCGACGCCGCCAGCCGCGCCTACCGCATCGACAAGATCCTTCACGGGGAAAACTGGCAGACGAAGACCCGTTCTCCCCTCACCGAGCTCGGCGTCAACGTGAAGGCCGGCGACTTCATCCTCGCCGTCAACGGCCAGCCCGTGCGCGACCTCGCCAACATCTACTCCGCCCTCATCGGCACCGTCGGCAAGCAGGTCACGTTGCGCGTGAATTCCACCCCTACCGACACCGGCGCCCACGACATCACCATCGTCCCCATCGCCGACGAGGCCTCGCTCTACTACGAGCAATTCGTCGCCAACAACATCGCCTACGTCCTCAAGAAAACCGACGGCAAGGTCGGCTACCTCCACATCCCCGACATGGGCCCCGAAGGTCTCAACGAGTTCGTTCGCCGCTACTATCCGCAGCTCAACAAGCAGGCGCTCATCATCGACGTCCGCGGCAACGGCGGCGGCAATGTTTCCCCGATGATCATCGAGCGTCTCCAACGCGAACTCACCCTCATCAACGTTCGCCGCAACGGCCCGCCCAACGCTAATCCCGGTGGCCAGCTCCTCGGGCCGAAGGTCACGCTCCTCAACGAATACTCCGCCTCCGACGGCGATCTCTTCCCCTACCGCTTCCGCGCCGCCGGCCTCGGCAAGCTCGTCGGCAAGCGCTCCTGGGGCGGCGTCGTCGGCATCTCCGGCTCGTTGCCGTTCACCGATGGCGGTTCGCTCAACAAGCCCGAGTTCGCCCCCTACGCGACCGACGGCAAGAGCTGGATCATCGAGGGCCACGGCGTCGATCCCGACATCGTCGTGGATAACGACCCCGCCCGCGAATTCCGCGGCGAAGACCAGCAACTCGACAAGGGCATCGAGGTCATCCTCGAAGAACTCAAGACGAAGGGCCAAACCCTGCCTCCGCCCCCCGCCTACCCCAACAAGAGCTAACCGCAGCTCCAGCTAAAGCCTCACGCGGTCGGCACGCACGCCGGCCGCGTTTTTTATGCCCGGCCCCATCGCTCGGGATCAACCGTCGCTTAAATCGGTCTACTTTCTTCAATTTCTGTAATTTCGCGCCCCAACCATTCTCCCCGCCATGTCGCTCATCTCTATCAATCCCGCGACTGGCGTCACGCTCGCGCGTTACCGCCCGCACTCCGCCGCTGACGTAGCCACCAAGACCGACCGCGCCCACCGCGCCTTTCTCGCCTGGCGCCAGCTCACGCCCACCCAGCGCGCGCGCCACCTCCGCGCTCTCGCCAAGACCCTCCGCGCCCAGTCGCCATCCCTCGCCGCGCTCCTCACCGCCGAGGTCGGCAAACCCATCAAACAATCCCTCGCCGAGATCGAAAAATGCGCCGGCGTCTGCGATTACTACGCACAGCACGGCCCGCGTTTCCTCGCCCCCGAACGCCCCCCCGGCGCGCCCGCCAACGCCCATGTCGAGTTCGCCCCGCTCGGCGTGGTCCTCGCGATCATGCCGTGGAATTTCCCCTTCTGGCAGGTCTTCCGCGCTGCCGCCCCGATCTTGATGGGCGGCAACACGCTCCTCCTCAAACACGCCTCCAATGTCTCCGGCTGCGCCCTCGCCATCGCGCGCCTCTTCACCACCGCCGGCCTGCCCACCGGCGTTTTCCAAACGCTCCTCGTCCACTCCGACCGCCTCGCTCCGCTGATTGCCGACTCGCGCGTGCGCGGCCTCACCATGACCGGCAGCACCGCCGCCGGTAAAAAAGTCGCCGCGCTCGCCGGCGCCGCGCTGTTGCCCGCCGTTTTCGAACTCGGCGGCAGCGACCCCATTCTCGTCCTCGCCGACGCCGACATTCCGAAGGCCGCCGAGATCTGCGCCTTCGCCCGTCTCCAGAATTCCGGCCAGAGCTGCGTCTGCGCCAAGCGCTTCATCGTCGTCCGCTCCGTCCTCCGCGCCTTCGAACAGGCGTTCACCGCCCGCATGGCCGCGCGCCGCGTCGGCGATCCCACCGATCCGGCCACCGACGTCGGCCCTCTCGCCCGCGCCGATCTCCGCGACGAACTCCACTCCCAAGTCCGCCGCAGCATCCGCGCCGGCGCGCGCGTTCTCCTCGGCGGCGCACCACTGCCCGGCCCCGGCAATTTCTACGCGCCCACCGTTCTCACTGA
>JANXLP010000546.1 GCA_025355125.1 Opitutaceae bacterium
GACCGTTAATTTCGAAGACATTTTTTACCTGCAGCCGCGTAAGATCACGGTCTTTGACGGCACCACAGGCGCCGCGGTCGATCCCTACAATCTCAGCAACTTCGCTCTCTCCACCGCGAACGGCACCTCAAGCGAAACTCACGATGTAAAGCGCAGTGCCTTTGCCAACCTCGCCCGTGAACTCGATCTCGGGGGCCTGCCACTGGTGCTAAAGAGCGGCCTCGATGTGCGGCAATCACGGCGCGACAACCGCGCGAGCACGCCCTCCTATACGCTGCTTGGGGCGGATGGTCGGGCGAGCACGAGTCCGACCGCGGCGGGGAGCGATGACGGTGCGGGCGTCGTGCTCGACCAAGTATTTTCGGAACGTGTCGGGCCCTACGGCTTCCCGAAAATTCAATACGTCAGCACACAGCAGGCCTATAATTACTACCGCGATCATCCGAGCTACTACACGGTCGATCAAAACGCGCTTTACCGCTCCGAGGTCAGCACTTCCAAGCTCGCCGCAGAAGTCGTCACTTCCGCTTTTTTGCGCGGTGATCTCGCGCTCTTTAACCGCCGGCTGAAACTCGTGGGCGGCATCCGCGCAGAACAGACCAACATCAACGCGGAGGGTCCGCTCACCGATCCCACGCGCAACTACCAGCGGGACGCGGCGGGTAAAGTGATCCTCGGAACCAATGGCAGTCCGCTCCTGATCGTGCCGACGACCAACGCGCTGGGTGTTTCCAAGCTCACATATCGCGAGCGCGCGGCAGTAACTAAGAAGGAATACCTCCGGCTCTTCCCGAGTCTCAACGCGAGCTACAATCTCCGCGAAAACCTCATCGCCCGGGCGGCCTACTACACCTCGGTGGGCCGGCCGAATTTCAACCAATACGCGGGCGGCGTCGCTCTGCCGGATGCGGAGCTGCCGTCGGCCGCCAACAACCGTATCGTGGTCAACAACGCCGGCATCAAGGCGTGGAGTGCGGAGACGGTGAAGGTGCGGCTCGAGTATTATTTCGACGGCGTCGGCCAGTTCTCGGTCGGAGCGTTCAGCCGCGAGTTTGAGAATTTCTTCGGTTCGGTCGTATTCCCGGCCACGCCGGAATTTCTCGGCCTCTACGATATCGATCCAGCGACCTATGGCCGCTACGATGTCGCCACTCAGTATAATCTGCCTGGGAAGGTGCGGATGACCGGCTACGAAATGGACTACAAGCAGGTGCTCCGCTTTCTGCCGCACTGGGCCCGGGGCGTCCAGGTCTTCGCCAATGCGACCGTCCTGCGGGCCACCGGCGACGACAATGCGGATTTCGCGGGCTTTGTGCCGCGCAGTTACAACTGGGGCGCCAGCCTGACCCGCGAGCGCTACAGTCTCCGCGCCAATTGGAATTACCGCGGGCTCAGCCGCGGGGCGCCGGTGACCGGCCGCAGCATTGAGTCGGGCACTTACAACTGGACGTCCAAGTTTCTCTTTCTGGATTTGCAGGCCGAATACAATCTGCGGAAGAGCCTTTCGGTCTTCGCGAATTTTCGCAACGTGGGGGATGCCACCAATGACACCCAGATATACGGCCCAAGCACACCGGAACATGCCCAGTTTCGCCAGCGCACCACTTATGGTTCGCTCTGGTCGTTCGGGCTAAAGGGTTCGTTCTGATTTCGGCCTATGAAAACCATGAGCATTATCACGGCATGTCTTTGGGTGTTGGGATCGCTGGCTTGGGCCTCGCCGGGCCCGGCCAAACCAAGTGAACCGTTTTACTTCATCCAACTGAGCGACCCACAGCTCGGCATGTTTTCCGAAAACCGCGAGTTCGTGCAGGATGCTGCGAATTTCGAATTGGCGGTGAACGCAGTCAACCGGCTGCGCCCCGCCTTTGTGGTCGTCACCGGCGATCTCGTGAACAAGCCGGGCGACGCCGCCCAGATCGCCGAATATCGCCGGATCGTCGGAAAAATCGATCCCGCGATTCCCGTCTACAATATCGCGGGAAACCACGACGTGGAAAATATGCCGACCGCCGCCAGCCTGGCGGCATACAGCAAAATCTTCGGCCCGGATCGCTATACGTTTCGCCACGAAGGACTGGTCGGAATTGTGCTGAACTCCAGTGTGATTCATTCGCCGGCCCAAGCGGCCCAAGCGCTGGCGGAACAGGAACGCTGGCTCCGTGCCGAGTTGCAAAAAGCGAAAGACGGGAAGGCGCAGCACATCGTGATTTTCCAACACCACCCTTGGTTCATCAAAGATGCCAGCGAGGCCGACGGTTACTTCAATATTCCGCTGGCGCGCCGCGCGGCCTATCTCGCGCTGTTTCGCGAGTTCGGAGTGCGCTATCTTTTCTGCGGCCATTATCATCGCAACGCGGAGGCGCGCGACGGCTCCTTGGAAAATATCACGAGCGGTCCGGTGGGAAAACCACTGGGTGGGGCCAAGTCGGGTATTCGCGTCGCGATCGTGCGCGATACGCAGATCGAGCACCGCTATTTCGAACTCGGCGAACTGCCGGTGAAAATCGACGTTAGTCCGACAGCCGCAAAAACCCCGTAATTCCCTCTGCCCGCGCGGTGGCGGGCGTATGTCCGGGAGTGCGATCCCGCTCCTGTAAAAACGCGGGTCGGTGGGAGCTTTTCTGGTGGAGCCTTTAGCCTTTGGTTTAACGCGTTCTGGTAGTGGAGTGGGCGCCGCACCCGGGATCTTCGGATAGTTTTTCTGCGGGCAATACAGGACCGAATAAATCGGGCGTCGCGGGCTCGCGTGCTTTTGAGGCCAGGCCAAAATCGACGGGGTTCGCTTCGCTTGACGCGGGGAGAGGCGGGCCGTTGGCTCGGCGGGCATGAGTCAATTACGCGCGGATTACAAAGCGGTCTGGACCTCACTATCCACGAGCAAGGAAGACGCCTACATGGTCGTCTCGGGTTACACGGATGAAGAAAAATTTCACGCCGATGCCGAGGACACGTTGGATATTTTACGGGCGACCACGGGAATCAAACCCGACGATATTTTCCTAGAGATCGGCTGTGGCGTGGGGCGGGTGGGGCGGGTGTTGTCGCCGTTTGTGCGGGAGTGGATCGGCTGCGATGTCTCGCCGAATATGATCAAGCTCGCCGGCCGGCGGCTGATCGGCCTGCCCAACGTGCGGCTGCAGGAAATTTCTGGCTACGATTTGAAACCGATCCCCGACGCCTCGGTGGATGTGGTGTATTGCACCGTGGTTTTCATGCACCTCGAGGAGTGGGATCGCTACACGTATGTGCTGGAGGCGAAGCGCGTGCTGAAACCGGGCGGGCGGTTTTATTGCGACAATGCGGACATCGCTTCGGAAGAGGGCTGGGCGATGTTTGAGGCGAGCCGGAGGATCGTGCCGAGTGCGCGGCCCTCGCATATCTCGAAGTGTTCTTCGGTGCCGGAGATCAATGCGTTTTTAAACCGTGCCGGCTTCATCGATGTAAAAGTGGCGACGCGGCCGATGTGGGTTTATGGGTGTGGCGTGAAGCCGTAGAGCCGGGCCGACAAGTGAGGCGTCATGCACGGATTTTATTTCATCCAAGATCTGGCGGTGATCCTCGTGGTGGCGGGGTTGGTGGGCTGGGCGTGTCAGCGCGTGGGGCTCTCGGTGATCGTGGGCTTTCTCGTGGCGGGGATGGTGGTGGGTCCGCACACGCCGCCCTTTTCACTGGTAAATGATGCGGGACGGATCGAGGCGTTGTCGCAGATCGGCCTCGTGTTTCTGATGTTTGCGATCGGTCTTGGGCTCAGCCTGAGGAAGCTGCGGCGGCTGGGTTTCGGACTGTTGTTCGCGACGGGGACAGGGGCGCTGCTGATGTATTATCTGGCGCGCCTGATGGGAGCGACGCTCGGCTGGGGCACGACGGAAGGACTTTTTCTGGCGGGCATGGTGATGGTGTCGTCATCGGCGATCATCGGAAAAATTTTGCACGAGACAGGCGCGAACCATGAGCGCGCGGGACAACTTGCGATGGGGATTTCCGTTTTGGAGGATATCGTGGCGGTGGTGATGCTGGCGTTGCTGACCTCGCTCGTGCAGATCGGTGGGGCGGAAGGCGCGCGCGGTGCGACCGGGGCGGGCGAGACGTTGTTGTTGCTCGGCGCTTTCGTGGTGCTGGCGGGCCTGGGCGGGCTGTTGCTGGTGCCGTGGCTGCTGAAGCAGATGAGCATTTCCGCGGACGAAGAACTGCA
>JANXLP010000558.1 GCA_025355125.1 Opitutaceae bacterium
CTGCCCTTTCTGCGCGTCGGGCCACGGCTGGTCCGCATAGGCGCCGTAGCTCGGCACCTCCTGGCCGTCGCCGAGCGCGCGTGAGCGCTCGTTGTTCGCGTGCGGCACGGTCAGTGCTAGGTAGAGGAAAAACGGCCGGTCCTTGTTGCGCGCGATAAAATCCCGCGCCTCGTCGAAGAACAGGTCGTTGGCGTAGGCGATCCGTTTCGTCGCGTAGCCGGCTCCCTCGATCGGCCCCATCTGCACCCGGTCGTTGGGCAACGCCACGCGCTCACCGTTGCGCCAGAGAAAATCCGGGTAGTGGTTGTGAGCGTGGGTCTGGTTGAGAAACCCATACGCGTAGTCGAAACCCTGCTTGTTGGGCTCGCCTTCGTCGCCGGCGTTGCCGAGACCCCATTTCCCAACGAGGCCCGTCGCATAACCCGCGCCCTGCAGCACCCGCGCCACCGTCACATCGCCCGCTCGCAACATCTGCGCCGCCGGATTTTCCGGGCCCGCATTGCCGCGCACCCGCGTGTGCCCCATATGCTGCCCCGTCATGAGCACGCTGCGCGACGGCGCGCACACCGTGTTGCCCGCGTAAAATTGCGTGAACCGCATCCCCTCCGCCGCAAGCCCGTCGAGGTGCGGCGTGCGGATGAGCTTCTGTCCGTAGGAACCGATTTCCCCGTAGCCTAGATCGTCGGCCATGATGAAAACGGCATTGGGCCGCGGTGCCTGCGCGAACCCCCCGAGGGCGGAAGCGAAAACCAAAATCAGAGCTGAGAGACGGGCGGACGAAAAGTTCATGGGGTTCGCAAAAATGAGCCGGGGCCGTCGTGCCTTGGCAACTGTTCCGCGCCGCCGGCTCCCCTCACGTTACCATTCATCCAACTCCCCTCGCCGCTCCGTCCACACCCGCGCACCTTCTCACTCGTGAACGCCAAATCTCTCATCCGCTCCCTCTGGCGCGACTGGGTCCGCCCACTCGCCCTCCCGTTCCTCCTCATCGCGGGCGCCAAGTCCGCCCTCGCCGACATCAACTACGTCCCCTCCAGCTCCATGCAGACCACGATCCTCTGCGGCGACGTCGTCTTCAACAACAAGCTCGCCTACGATCTTCGCGTGCCGTTCACCACCACGCGCCTCGCCCGCTGGGCCGAGCCCGCCCGCGGCGACATCGTCGTATGTTTCGCTCCCGACGACGGCACGCGCCTCCTCAAACGCATCGTCGCCCAGCCCGGCGACACCATCGAGCTGCGCCGCGACATTCTCTGGCTCAACGGCAAACCCTCCGCCTATGCACCGCTGCCCGCGGCTGCCCTCGGCGTGCGCGATCTCGAGCCCGCCGAGCGCGCCGCCGCTGTCTTCGCCCGCGAGCAACTCGACACGCGCGCCCACGCCGTCATGGCGCTGCCCGGCCGCCCCGCCCTGCGCGACTTCGGTCCCGTCCGCATCTCCGCCGGCCACTACTTCATGATGGGCGACAACCGCGACAACAGCCACGACTCCCGTTTCTTCGGCCTGATCCCGCGCGCCGAAATCATCGGCGAGGCCAAAGCCGTCGTCGTCTCCGCCGACCTCAACCACTGGCTCCGCCCCCGCCTCAACCGCTTCTTCACCCGCTTGGAATAACTCCCCCTCCTCTCGGCCCCGAACCCACCGCGCCCAGTGTCACGTAATACGTGACACTTCATTTTCCCGTTTTTCTCATTTCGGCCCCGTTTGTCACGTAATACGTGACAAACTTTACGAGCGGAGCCGTGGGTGTTGCGTGGCAAACTTGCGCCGGGCCGACGCCGTTCCCACGCTCCGCCCATGCGCGTTTCCACCCCTCTCACGCTTCTCGCCGTCGCGTTTTTTTGCCTCGCAGCACCGGCTCTCGCCGCCGCCGCTGCGGACCCCATCACCTTCGCCACCACGCAAAACTACCGCGGCTGGACCGACGCCGTCGTCCTCCGCAACGCCACCGTCGAAGTCGTCATCGTGCCCTCGGTCGGCCGCGTGATGCAGCTCCGCTTCCTCGGCGAGACCGACGGCCCGTTTTGGGAAAACGAAAAACTCGCCGGTCGCCCGATGCCCACCGAACCGTGGAAAGTCGCCCACGGCAGCTTCGGCGGCGACAAGACCTGGCCCGCCCCGCAATCCGCGTGGAACTGGCCGCCACCCGTCGCGTTCGACGCCGTGCCGAATACTGCGACCGTCGATCCCGCCGGCACCGTCACGCTCACCACGCCCGTTGATCCCAAATCCGGCCTGCGCGCACTCCGCCGCATCACCCTCGACCCGGTCGAGCCCGTCATGCGCATCGCGACAACCTACGAAAAAATCTCCGGCGCGCCCGCCACCGTTTCCGTCTGGGTCATCAGCCAGCTCCGCGATCCCGTCGCCGTCTTCATGCCCGTGCCCGAGAAATCCCTCTTTCCCGCCGGTGCAACGAAGGAATGGCCCGTGCCCGCAGAATTCCTGCGCCGCGAAACCGCCTGGATGCGCTTCACCCGCAATCCCGCCAAATCCCAAAAAACCGGCAACGACGGCACCACCCTCGTCTGGGCCGGCACCCGCCAGCTCCTCCGCATCACGATTCCCCGCATCGCCGACGCCGACTATCCCGACGCCGGCTGCAGCGTGGAGATCTACACCAACGAAGACCCGTTCCCCTACGTGGAACTCGAAACCCTCGGGCCCCTGAAAACGCTCCGCCTTGGCGAGACCGTGAGCGCGACCACCACCTACCGCCTCGCCCGCCGCACCCCCTCGCCGCTCGAAGCCGACATCCGCGCACTCCTCGCGAAGCCGTCACCATGATCCGCTTTCTCGTCCAACTCCCGCGCCGCCTCGCGCTCGCCGCCGCCCTCGTCGCGCTGCCATTCGCGACGCTCGCGCAGGAAGTCCAACAACACGGCCTCGTCCTCGAGCAATGGGTCCGTGACACGTTTTTCGACGGCTACAAACCCGCCAGCTACACGCAGAAATGGGACATCCCCGCCGCCGCCAATAAACTCCAGGGTGGCGTGCCCGTTAATCCCAAAGCCGCCAAATACGGCACACCCGTCGATCTCGGCGACGCGCTCCGCCAGATCAAAATCGACGAGCCCTTCATCCTCGTCATCGGCTACTGGCGGCAGGAGGGCGACGTGAAGCGCTTCGTGAATATCGTCTCCCGGCGCATCGAACCCGCCGCGTGGAAAAAACTCTTCGGCCCCGTCACCCTCGCCGATGTGCAGCGCCTCGACGCCGTCATAAAAGACAAATCTCTCACGCCCGAAGCCGCCCGCGCCGCCGCCCTCAAAATCAAAAACGCCCCGCCGTTTTCCGAGTCCATCATCGTCTTCAATCCCAAGATCGACTCGAAGACCCAACGCCGCCTCCAGTGCAGCCTGCGCTTCGACGACGTCTTCAAACACCTCGTCCCGGGCGGCAACCCCACCGCGCAGGAAGTGGCCACGCTCTGGGGCGTGCCCTTCCCGCAGACCGTAGCCTCCAAACCCCGCACCTTCTCGAAATAGTCGCGGCGCCCGTCCCGCCGGAGAACGAAACTCCCGGTCCGCTCCGAAAAAACTCGCCCGCCCGCTCCCCGCCGCCTCCGCCCATGCCCGCCGAATCCCACCGCGCCGCTGCCACCCAGTCGCCGATCATCCCCGTCATCGCCGATCTCATCCGCCGCCACGCCGGCACGATCTCCCTCGGCCAGGGCGTCGTCGCCTACGGCCCGCCCCCCGCAGCCACCGCGCACCTCGCGCGCGCGCTCGCCGATCCATCCCTCCACAAATACCAGCCCGTCGCCGGCATCCCCGCCCTCCTCGACGCCATCGCCCAAAAACTCACCGCCGACCACGCGGTCCCCACCGGCGAAGCCCACGGCAACCGCATCATGGTCACCGCCGGCGGCAACCAGGCCTTCATGAACGCCGTGCTCGCCCTCGCCGATCCCGGCGACGAGTTCATCGTGCCCACGCCCTATTATTTTAACCACGAAATGGCCGTCACGCTCGCCGACTGCCGCCCGGTCCTCGTCCCCACTGACGCCGACTACCAGCTCGACCTCGCCGCCCTCCGCGCCGCCATCACCCCGCGCACCCGCGCCATCCTCACCGTCTCGCCCAACAATCCCACCGGCGCCGTTTACCCCGAAAAAACCCTCCGCGCCGTCAACGCCCTCTGCGCCGAGCACGGCATCTACCACGTGCACGACGAAGCCTACGCCGCCTTCACCCACGACGGCGCCGCGCATTTTTCACCCGCCTCCATTCCCGGCGCCGCCGCGCACACGCTCTCGCTCCACTCACTGTCGAAATCCCACGGCTTCGCCGGCTGGCGCATCGGCTGGATGGTTTACCCCGCGCACCTCGAGTCCGCCCTGCGCAAAATCCAAGACACCCTCGTCATCTGCCCGCCCGTGATTTCCCAATTCGCCGCCCTCGGCGCGCTCGACGCCAACGCCGGCGGCGGCACGCCCTACGTGCGCGCACAACTCCGCGCCCTCGCGGCCGTGCGCGCCGTCGTCCGCCGCGAGCTCGCCCCGCTCATCGCCGAGGGCCTCGCCGAAATCCCGCCCGCCGACGGCGCGTTCTATTTTCTCCCGCGCCTCCGCAGCGCGCTCCCGCCCTTCGTCGTCGCGGAAAAACTCATCCGCGAACACGGCGTCGCCGTCATCCCCGGCAGCGCCTTCGGCTTCGCCCCCGCAGACGGCTGCCACCTGCGCGTGGCCTACGGATCGTTGACCGAGAGCACCGCCGCCGAGGGCATCGGCCGCCTCGTGCACGGCCTCCGCGCCATCGTCCGCGCCTGACCGCGCCGCCTCTCCGCGCCCTACTCGCGCGCGGCCCCGTCCCGCTCCCGCGCCGCCCACCACACCGCCACGGCGAACACCGCCTGAAACGGCAGCCGCGCCCACAGCACCACCGGCGAAAAATCGAAGCCCGGCATCTTCCCCTGCATGGCCACATGCACGTTCGCGGGAAACACCGCCACAAGCAGCGCGATCAATCCCCACCCGGCCGCCCGCCGCGTCACCGGCACCAGCAGCCCGATTCCTCCCAGCACCTCCGCCGCCCCGCTGACCATATTCATCGCGCCCGGCCACGGCAGCCGCGGCGGCATCATACCGAAATAAACCTCCGGCGCCCGAAAATGATTCAACCCAGCTGCCACGAAGAACAGCCCCAACACCCAGCGAAAAACGAGACGCGTAGTTTCCATGCAGGACACTATTACACGAATTCGGTTTGTGCAGCCTAACAAAGGCCATCCCGCCCCGCCGCTGCAAATTACTCCTTCTGTTTAACCAAAAGCAGCGGACGCAACGGGCCGAGAAACACCCAAAGGATCAACACACAGACGAGAGGCATCACTCCGAACCCGAAAAACACCGGCGTGTAGGAAAAGTGATCTACGACCCAGCCGGTGATCAGCGTGAAGAGCATACCTCCAAAGCCGGACCCCATGCTCGCCAATCCGTAAACGGAGGCCACTGCGTTGCCCGGAAAGACATCGGCCGGCATCGCCAGCATGTTGGACGCGCAGCCCGTGTAGCCGAGCATCGCGACGGACACAAAGGCGATGGACACTCTGGCGTCCTGCACCAGCACAGCCGGGATCGCGGCGCTCATCAAGACGGCGAAGAACGTGACGGAAGCCTTGCGCGCCACAGTCACTGAGTAGTCCCGACGCAGGAGCCAGCCAGATAGCAATCCGCCCAAGAGATTTCCCGCGCTGGCGATGAAAAACGGAATCCACGCATACTTGCCGATGTCCGCCATGCTGAAGTTGCGCGCGTGCTTCAGGTATTCCGGGAACCAAAAGATATAGAAATACCAGACGGGGTCCATGAACACCTTCGCGATCATGAAGCACACCACGAAGCGCGTCCGCAGTAGCTGGCCCACCGAGAGGCGAATCGCTGCGGCGGCGGGCGCGTCGTCACCGGCGGCATCCGGCGACACCGCCGGCGGTTCGCGGTAGAAGGCGAGCCACGCGGCGAGCCATACAAAACCGGTGACACCGACTAAGATAAACGCCATCCGCCAACCAAACTGCAGCAGGACCCAAGCGACCAACGGGGGTGCCAGAATAGCCCCCACCGCCGAGCCGCTGTTGAAAAGTCCGCAGGCCAGCGCGCGCTCCTTGGCGGGGAACCATTCGGCCACGACCTTGATGGCCGCCGGCCAATTGCCCGCTTCTCCCATCCCCAGCAGAAACCGAAAGAACCAGAGGCTGAGCGCGCCCTGGGCAAAAGCGTGGAGCATCGCCGCCGCCGACCACCACGCCACGCAGATCGCGTAGCCGACCTTGCTGCCCAACCGGTCGATCAACGCGCCCGATACCCCGTTCATAATCGTGTAAGCCAGCAGGAATCCGAAAATTACCCGAGAGTAGGCGACGTTGCTCAGGTGAAACTCTTCGCGCAGCGCCGGTGCCGCAACCGAGAGCGTTTGCCGGTCGAGATAATTGATGACCGTCGCCAAAAAAGCGAAGCCCACCATGACCCAGCGCCAGCGGGATAATTTCATGATTCCCGCTCCCGGGGATTGACCGGGATGCAATCGCTGCGGGGCAACATTTTCATGGGAGGGTCCGGCAGGATTTCCGCTCGACGAGTTCGACCCCGAATGTCCGATGCTCGATGCCGCGTTTGGATTTGTCGCCGGAATGGGCGAGCAGGATTTCCGCGGCCGCTTTACCCAGTTCGTATTTTGGCTGGCGAATGGTCGTGAGCGGCGGCTGCACCACGCCTGCCAGTTCGATGTCATCGAAGCCCAGCACCGAAATATCCTCCGGCACGCGGCGTCCCAGTTCGATCATGGCACGCAGGACACCAAAGGCCATGAGGTCGCTCGCCGCAAAAATCGCGGTCGGCTCAGGCTTCTGCTTAAGCAACTCCTTCGCCAACTCGTAGCCTCCCGCGAAGGTGTTTTCTCCGCGGATGAGTGTGAGCTTGGCAGAGGCATTGCCGTTGATGACCCGGGCAAATCCCCGCGCCCGATCCGTCATGTTACCGTGCCGCCTCGGGCCGCTGAGATGGGCGATTCGGCGGTGCCCGAGCCGCAGCAAATACTCCGCGGCGATCACACCCCCTGCTTCGTTGTCGGCGTTGACGGTCGAGAACAACTTTTCCGGCGCCGTGCGGTTTAGCAGCACGATCGGCACCGTGCAGGTCGCGAGTTGATGGAGATGTTCACGCTCTAAGGTCGCTACCGAGTTCATCATGATGCCGTCGACGCGCATCTCCAGGAGCGAGCGAACGTATCTCATCTGCTTTTCGGCGTCCAAATCGCTGTTGCAGAGAATCAGGTCGCAGCCCCCGGCGCGCGCCGCGTCCTCCGCGCCGCGGGCGACTTCAGCAAAAAAAGGGTTGCGGATGTCGCTCACGATCAGCCCCAACGTATGGGAACGCCCCGTCGCCAACCCGCGCGCCACCCGATTGGGCCGATAGTTCAGCCGGGCGGCGACGGCCAGCACGTGCGCCCGGGTCTTGGCGTGGACGCCATACGAACCGCTCAGGGCGCGTGAAACCGTAGAGACGTTGACCGCAGATTCACGCGCGATGTCTTTGATGGTGACGGGCATTTCGAACGGTGGGTTTTTGACAGAAGAATTGGCAACAGCCTCGGCTAATATCATCTGGTGAAGCGATTCGGATTTTTGAGTAGCCCGTGCAGGCGGTTCAACGAAGGCTCTTGATGTAGAGGATCAGAGAATCGACCTGCTCGCTGTTCAGGATGCCGGCGAAGCTGGGCATGGCATATTCGCCTTTTTCGAAGCCCGCGGCGATCTTCGCGTTGGGCTCGAGGATGGATTCCCTGAGATAGTTTTCATCCGCCGTGACCGTGCTGCTTTTCCCGGCGACGAATACCGTGCGCGTCGTGCCAAAGAGCCCCCGCCAGGTCGGGCCCGATTTGGCCAAGGCCGTCTCCTCGGCCGCATGGCAGGCCACGCACGCGTAAAACTGCGCGAGCCGTCGGCCCTCCGCGAGGCTCACCGTCCCGCCGGCCTGGGCGACCGCCGCGCGCGGAGTCAGGTCCACCTTGATGTCGCCAAACCCTTCAGCCCGCGGGTCAAACTTCACGAGCTCGTAGGGCGTCGTGTAAGCATTCTCGGAAAACGCCGCGCCGTCCGCCGTCGCGAGCGACCAGCCGACCCGCAGTTGCATCACCGGCCGCATGCCGGGGACGGCCACGAACACGCTGCGTCCGTCGGGCGCGAGGTAGGCACTGCTGGCGGTGAGCGCATCCTGCCCGGGGGTGCCGTCGGCTTTGTATTGGGGCGAACCGTATTTGAAGGTGCGCCGGTAGCTCCACGTCTGGAGCGAATAGCTCGCGGGGTCGCGGGCCTTCACCGGGTCGAGCGCGGTCTCGAAGCGCAGCAAAACGCCCTGGTCCATCGGCACGACCTCGCGCGGCAGCGTGAGCGGAGCGCCCGTGTAGCGCACGCGGCCGAGGCCGGCCGGCGTGTCGATGACATTACCCCAACCGATGACCTGAAAGCCGGCGAGGTAGAGCTGGCCGTCGACCGGATTCACCGAGCCGTTGAGCGGCGGAAACGAAAAGGCCCGCGTGATGCTCACCGCCGTCGCCTGCGGCCGGGTGCCGCGGTCGTTGAGCAAGACGCGGAAGATTTCCGGTTTATTGAACCCGATGTGGATGAGCGCGTCGTTGAGCGGGCCCATCTTCGCGTCGAAGAGCCAGACTTGGGAAAGCGCGGAGGCGTTGACCGCGTGCGGAAGCCACGTGAGCGGATCGGCGATCGGCGCGGGATAGATTTCCTTCGGCTGAAAGGCGGCGAGGAAACCGTAGAACTGCCCGTCGCGCACGATGTGCAGCGGCGTCGAGGGGATATATTGGCCCTGCTGGTCGCTCGCGGTCACGAGGCCCGTGCGGATATTCACCCCGATATTGGGCTGCCGGAAACCATAGCCAAGCACGGTGGATTTGCGGCCGTCGGCGGAGACCCGCAGCACGCTCCCGTTGTGTTTGCCGAGCGTGGTGTCCTGCTGGCCGCCCTTCGCGATGATGAACTCGCCGCCCGGAGCGAGCCGGATGGTCGAAGGGAATTCGCGCATGTCGGCCGTCTGCGCGAAGGCGTTGGAGAACATCTCATGCACATCGGCCTCGCCGTTTCCATCCGTGTCGCGCAGGCGCCAGATGCCGTTTTTGTCGAACGCGTAGATTTGCCCCTCGCGAACCGCGACGGACATGGGTTCGTGCAGCCCGGAGGCGAATCGTTTCCAGCGCACCGCGCCGGAGGGGTCGCCGAGCCCGCGCGCCAGCCACACATCTCCGTCCAATGTGACGAGAATTCCCGTCCCGTCGGGCAGAAACTGGATATCGGAAGGACGGAGCTTGCGCCGCCAGGGATTGTTTTCCGGCAGGCCGATCTGATCGACCACGTAGGCGTCTTTCCCCGCCGACAGCACGACTTTGGCGCCAACCTCGTCGGGCCAGCGGGTGGGGCTGGGCCCGTTGGGAAACGGCGGCGCGGCCATCTCCGCCCGCTTCGGCGGGGCCGAGTCCGCGTTAAAAACCACCGTGAAGTCGATCGCTTGGACGTGAGGGCGGACGCGGATCGTCCACACCGAGTTTTCCTCGACGATCTCCACGCCGTTTCCCGCGTTGTCCGGGACCTTAAGCACGAAGCTTGCGCCCGACGCCTTGTAGCCCAGCGCCAGCCGGAAGGCCTGCCGGTCGGGAGTGATTTGAATGCGCCGTGCGATGACCGGACCGGTCGCGGTCGGCGAGGCCGTCCACGATTCGCGCACGCCTGTTCCGCCCGCCGTGTATTCCAGGACCACTCCGGCCCCGACCAACCGCACAGCGTCGAAGCGGCCCATCGACTCCGCGATTGGCCCACGGCCGACCTCCTCCGGGCTAGGCGCGGGTTCACGCGGATCGCGGGATGAGAACTGCTCGCCGGCCTGCCAGCCCGGGTAAATGCCGTTGGCGAACCAAACCTTGCCTTCCGGCGCGGGCGCGGGCGTCTGTCCGCTCGGAGTTTTGCGCGATACATCGTGGTAGGAGCCCGGCGCGAGCGCCTTGGTCGAAACGCCTTTGCCGTGCCAAACGGCAGACACGCGTAGCAGGTCCGGATCGAAGCAAGCCCAGCAATCCTGCCCGAGATTGAGGATGATTCCGCGCGGCGTGAGATTGTCGTCGGGGAAATCTGCGCCGGCCTTCCGCGCGTCGAGGACCGAGGAAAAAAATGGAAAATCCGCTTCGACCCACGCCGGCGGCGCCGGGCGCTCGGGCGAAGGACCGACTTTTCCCGAATCGGCCGCCAAACTCTGCGGCGCACTCAGCCCGAAGAAAATTGCGCCAAGCGCGCCCGCCGTTGCGACCAGCCTAGCCGGTGAAAAACGAACTCTCATCACAGTTGGCGACGGAGCGGTAACCTCCGCGGGAACCGCGCGACCCGAAAAAATCCGGAAGTATGGACGAAGGGTTTCGCGGCGAGGTTCTGAGAAGGAAAATTGCAGTTTCATCGGAAGAATTTCTTGGCGCGATCGAGCCCGCCTGAATGCGCGCGGTCAGCCGGCAGCGGGACCGAACATACTATCGTAGTGGGGCGACGGCGCAAAGAGCTCGCCGCTGCAGTCGTAGTAGTCCGCATCCAGCTCGAACACGCCGCGCTGCGTGCGCGCCCAGGATGCCTCGGGCCGCGGATGATAGCTACGCATCGTCTCCCAATTCCGGTAGTTCTGATGTCCGTTCGTTTCCACCAACCCGAGGCCCAGCCCCGGAAACGGCGCGAGCCGCGCGGCCACGCTCTTGTTCCACTCGACGAGGATCGGGTTGACCGTGAGGTCTGCGCAGAAACACGGCACGCCGTGCTCGTGCGCGAGGCGCGCGATCTTCAGCGACATGCTGAAAGTCTTCGCGATCGGCTTCAGCGCGATTGCGGTGTAGCCCATCTGGATCCGTTTCAACGCATCGCGATCCGTGTGCGCGCTTTCGTCGGCGGCGACGCGCGCGGGGATATCGCGGATGTCGATCTCCAGCTCCTCGGGAAACGGCTCCTCGATCAGCGCGATCTGGTCGAACGCCCCGATGGCCTTCGCGTGGTCGAGCAGGCGCAGCAGCGCCTCCTTGCTCTCGTAGCGGCCGTTCGCATCGAAGTAGTAAGGCAATTTTCCGTTTGCCGTGTAGGGCGTGCGCGCATCGCCGATGGCAGCGTGGATGGCGCTGATGCGCGCTTTGTCCTTTTCCAACATTTCGGCCTGCGTCCCCGGCTGGCCGATTTTGATCTTCATGAAAAAATAGCCGGCAGCGACCGCAGCCTTGAGCTCCTCGATGGGAATGCCGTAGGCCATGAGCGGAATGCTCGCGACCCGCGCGTGCCGGTGTGCCAGCGCCGGACGATACGCCGCCGGGATGAGCTCGTCGAAATTCGTGATGCCGTTTTCCGCCGCATAGAGCCGCCACGCCGCGAAATCGGCGCCCACGAGCGCGTTCAAGGCAAACGTCTCGCGCAGCCCGGCGTGGCCCGTGATCTTTTTTCCATAGGCGTAAACGTCGTGCCGGATCGCCTCCAGCAGCTCGATGGGATCGGAGAAGCTCGCGCCCTTGATCTGCTGGACCGCCCACTCGCTCATCGCATACATCAGCGCGTTGCCGCCGCTCTCGGAGTGTCCCGCGAACACGTGCGCATCGCTCCACAGCACGCCCTGCGAGCACAACCCGACGCCGCGTTTCCCGCCCGCGCTCTGCAGCATGGCCACGCTCTGCCAAATCTCGGACATGTAGCCGCCCTTGAATCCAAACGGCCGCACGAGCAGCTCGCGCTCGAAGTTCGCGCCGACGGCGGCAATCGTGATGCGCGGCCGGGCGCTCACGCGAGCCGGTGTTTGGCCATGACGCCCTTTAGCACGGCGAGGTCCTTCTTCATCCCGACCGCGAATTGCGCGCGCTGCTCCTCTGCCGAGAGGGGCTTGGTCGCACGTTCGAAGGGCGGATACTCGAAGTGCATCGACATCGGGCCGCCCATTTTGAGCTCGGCCGCGAATTTGAAGAACGCGTCCAACGGCACGATCCCCTCACCCAACGGGGTGTTTTCAATCGCGGCCGCACCCGGTGATTGCAGCCATTTGAAATCCTTCATGTCCGTGCAGCGGATCCACGGCCGCAGCAGCTTGAGCCCCACCGGCCAAGACTGGCCGCCTTCCGCGCTGGCATGGCGGATATCGTATTGCATGCCGAGCCAGCGGGGATCGATGTCGCGCAGGAGTTCGTAAACATCCCACACCGCGCCACCGACGCGGGTGCCCGAGTGATTTTGAATCGCACCATGGATGCCGAGGCTCGCGTTGAGCGCGGCGAGCTCGTTGAGCGCGGGTTTCAATTTCTCCCACGTGCCCACGACGCCAAGATTCGGTTCGTAATCCCAGTAGCCGAGGCGGTAATATTTCACCCCTTGCTGGGCGGCGGTGCGGAGGAGCGTCTCCACGCCGGGATCGCGCGCACTCGTGATCTCCGTCGTGATCATCTCGGCCTTGAGCCCGGCCGCGTGCGCCGCCTCGATCGCGCGTGGCAGGTCCTCCTTAACATTTTTCGGCAGGACATGGCCCTGGGCTACGCGCACGGTGTAGTCGATCCCGCTATAACCCGTTTCCGCCACCAGCTTGGCCGCCTCCGCATACGACATTTTATACAGCGGCTTGGACATCACATGCAGCGAGAACGGCGAACTCTCCGGCATGGGCAGCGCAGAGGGCCCGCTGGGAGCCGAGGGTTGCGCGCGCGCCAAGCTACCCGAAAACGGCGCGGCCACGCCGGCGAGCGCCAACATCGATACAAAGTCACGACGCGAAACGGACGGCGGAGTAAACGAGAGGGATTTCATGGGACTACGAGTTTGCTACCGGGAGTGGATGAGTTCGAAAACGCGATGACGGCAAGAGTTGGCCCCGCGCCGAATCGCGTCCGCGGGTGATTCCGGGCACCCGCGTTTCCGGCCGCAGTCTTTGTTACAGCCGCACGTTTACGCCGAGGAAGAAACCCGGGGTCAAGATGCGGCGCGTCGCTGGCCGGCTGCCGATGTCGGTGCCCACTTCATATTCGCGCAGGATGTTGTTCACGTCGAGGTAGGCGCTGAAACGCCGCGAGAATTGATAGAGAGTCTTAAGATCGAGCGTATCGCGGCGGATCGTGTAAACGAGTTGGGAGTCCACGACATTATAGGTGCTGAGATAGCGGGTGCGGTGATTATACTGCAGACGCACGGTTACTTTGTTGCGGATGTAGGAGAGACCCAGATTTGAGGTTTCGGGATTGAAGCCCGCGACCTTGCCGACCGGATTCGGGGCGAGCGAGATGGCGTTACCCGCACCGTAGTTACCCTCGGTCTCCATTTTGGTGTAGTTGGCGTAAGCGCCCAGACCGCCCAAGAGGCCGGGCAAAAAGGTGAACTGCTGGCTGTAGTTGAGTTCGATGCCTTTCACCTTGGCCGAGCCGCCGTTGTATTGCGTGGTCAGCACGTAGCCCGTGTAGTCACCATTGAACCCGTTGCTCGCTCCCGAGGGCACAATCGCTCCGCCCGACGAATAGATGAAATTCTTAATTTCTTTATAGAAGAGGCCCACGGAAACCATGCCGGCCGGCTCGAAATAATACTCCGCCGCGAGGTCGAAGTTGTCGGCGGTCTGCGGCTTCAAGCTCGGGTTGGCAGTCGAGATCGTCTGCGTGTCGAAGTTAACGTTGGTGCGCGGAATCAGCTGGCCGATACCGGGACGACCGATGTTCGTCGCGTAACTGAGCCGCGTGATGAAGTTCTGGGTCGGCGCATATTTAAAGTGGATGCCCGGCAGCACGTTTTGGTAGTCGCCGGTCCGGGTCTGCCGACCGCCATACTCCGCTTGGGTGCGGCGGGCGATCTCGGCGTTGTCGGGGGTCCCCACATAAGCGGCGCGACGCGCTTTTTCATCGGGCGTGATGGCCTGCAACGCGCCCTGGCCTTCCGTTTTAGTGCGCTCCACGCGGAGGCCGGCGAGAATGGAGAATTTCCCCAGCTCGACGTTGCCCATGATATAGGCCGCATCGATCCGCTCCTTGAATTTCTGATTGCCGACCAATTTGGCCTGCAGATTGGCGGCCACATCGGGCAGGAAATACTGCGGATTTTTTTCGAGGGCGGTATCGATCAGCTTGTTCGAGTGGCCCGGGAAGGCGGGTTGAGGCACATTGGGGAACCGGGTGTAGGTGTTGTTTTGCCGCCCGCGCTCGATGAGGCCGAATTGGGCCAGATCGTCGTCGTTCTTACCCGTGGCCGGATTGAGCCCCATCACCCCGTCTGGGCCGACGTAGGGACCACTGAACTGGCTGGCTTCGAGCACCCGCCGCTGCTCCCGCGTCCGCAGGCCGGCCTTGATGTAGGCGGGAACAGGCGAATTGAATTTTTTCTGACCGTTGAGCGAAGCTCCCTGGTATCCGTCCCAACCGGCGCGGCGGTCGATGCGGTAGCGATTCTCAGTGTAGCTTGAGAGATCCGAAATGTTCGGTCCTGCCGTCTGCGTGACCGTGGGAAAGTTCGTATTCTGACTCCGGTCGATGACGTAACCGACGCCGCGGACGGTGAACCCTAAATTGCGCTGTCCGGAGTAATTCGACTTCGAGTCCGACTGATAGAGGTTCCAATCGATGTTCACGGTGTCGAATTTGTGCACTCCGCCAAACTGGTGGTAGAGCGTCTTGGCGTCTTTGTAGGCCGTGTCGGCCTGGATATTGAAGGTGCTGTTCGGCACCGCGCGCACCTCGGTCCGAGTGTTGGTGTAGCTAGCAGCCTGTCGGACTTAGGCCGTTCAAGGCGTTTGCAGCTCGATATTTGATCTTTTTGAAAAATATTTTCGCGAATATCGCACGGTGGATGCCTTAAATTTCTA
>JANXLP010000565.1 GCA_025355125.1 Opitutaceae bacterium
TCCCAATCGAGATTTAGCAGGCCGAAGGTTTCCTGGATAAATTCGCGGACGGTGTGGGTTTCGTTGGTCGCGACCACGTAGTCCTCGGCTTGGTCCTGCTGAAGCATGACCCACATCATCTCGACGTATTCCCTGGCCTAACCCCAGTCGCGCTGGGCATCGCGGTTGCCCATGTAGAGACGCTCGTGCAGGCCGAGTTTGATGCGCGTCGCGGCGCGGGTGATCTTGCGGGTGACGAACGTCTCGCCGCGGCGCGCGCTCTCGTGGTTGAAGAGAATGCCGTTGGAGGCGTGAAGATTGTAGCTCTCGCGGTAGTTCACCGTGAGCCAGTAGGCATACATTTTCGCGCAACCATAAGGCGAGCGCGGCCAGAACGGCGTGGTCTCGACCTGCGGCACTTCCTGCACTTTGCCGATCATCTCGGACGAAGATGCCTGATAGAAACGGCGCTTTTTCCAAAGGCCGGCCTCGCGAATCGCCCCGAGGATGCGCACCTAGCCAAGACCGACGACGTCGCCCGTGTATTCCGGGATATCGAAGGACACGCCTACGTGCGACTGGGCGCCGAGGTTGTAGATCTCGTCGGGCTGGAGTTCGTAGAGGAGCCTCACCATTTGCACGGAATCAGCGAGGTCGCCGTAGTGGAGGTGGAGTCTCACCCCATTCACATGCGGGTCGCTGTAAAGGTGATCGATCCGGCTCGTGTTAAAGGTCGAGGCGCGGCGGATCACGCCGTGGACTTCGTAGCCTTTGGCCAGCAGGAGCTCGGCGAGATAGGAACCGTCCTGCCCAATGATGCCGGTGATAAGCGCTTTTTCATGCTATGTGGTAGTATCTATGGGGCGTGTATTCTCTGCACCGCCGCTCCCTAAAGAACCCGCAGCACGATCTTGCCGCGGGTGTGCCCGCGAGCACTGAGTTCCTGGGCTTTCATAGCGTCAGACAGTGCCAAAACGGTTTCCACGGTCACTTTGAGTTTTTCCCCGTCAACCAGTGTTGCGATCTCGGCCAACTGCTCCGCATTCGGCTGGGTAAAGACAAACGCCTGCCTCACACCGTGCGTCGCTGCGATCTCAGCCGACGGCGGACTCGAAATCGAGACAAGGATGCCGCCGGGTTTGAGCACTTTCCACGAGCGTTCTTGGGTGACGCCGCCCTGTGTATCGAGGATCACATCGACTGGCCGCACCGCGGTCTCGAATCGTTCCGTGTCGTAATCAATTATTTGATCAACCCCGAGCTTACGGACAAACTCGTGATTGCGCGCCGCCGCCGTGCCGATGACGCGCGCACCTTTCCATTTGGCCAATTGCACCGCAATGTGCCCCACCCCGCCGGCCACCCCATGGATCAACACCCGTTGGCCGGCCGCAAGACCTGCGGCGTCAAAAAGCGTCTGCCACGCTGTCAGCGCGGAAAGCGATAGGGCGGCCGAGTGAATGTGGTCGATAGATTTCGGTTTAAGCGAAACTTCGGATTCCCGAATTACGATGAAATCGGCGTAGGCCCCATCTCTGGAAATATCCGGACGGCTATAAACCTCGTCGCCCGTCTTCAAGCCGCTAACGCCCGGACCAAGCTCCTCAACCACACCGGATACGTCCCAACCGAGCACCAACGGCAACGTGTGACGGAGCATAGTCTCCATGTGGCCTTCGCGAATTTTCCAATCGACCGGATTGATGCCGGAAGCGTGGACACGGACCAGCACTTCGCCTTCACCCGGATGCGGGCGTGGTGCGTCTTCGTAAACCAAAACCTCCGGGCCGCCGTAAGAATGTATGCGCACCGCCTTCATGGTTCTCATAATTTTGAGTGCCGCGTCATGGCATAAAATTCCCGGGGGCTCGCGGGCGATTGGCCTGCGACAAGATGGTGTTCGCCCGCGAAGAGTGTGCCGATGATGCGCTTGGCGAGCGTCGGGTGGCGCAAGCTCGTATCATCGGTGCGCAAGTGCGAACCGTGGGGCGGGACATTTGAGTTCATTGCCGTGGAGTAAGGAAGACGTGACTACAGCGGCTCCAGAGTTCGTCCGCATCCGGCAAAAACCTCATTGGCGGAGCCAAAACTAGAATACACTTAAAGCAGCGAAAGAGCTATGGGGTCTAACCCGCTTTCGCGGGGAAACCAGTCCTCGTGGGTTCACGGGAGTGAAGTCGATCACCGGATCGGTCGGGGCACTACACCCTATATTAAAAGATCAATTCCCGCGTATTATGAATGCACTTGAAACAGGCACCTCTCACTCAACGCGTTTTTATTTTTCCGCGGAGTCTCCATGTAGAGCGCGAGTCGCCGCGCTCGATGGACTTTGCGGATGAGAAACCAGCGCCCTCGAACCTCTGGGGGGAGTGCACAAGGATGCACCTCCGAATGATCGGCGTCTTGAGGCCACGGCCAGCAACCACGATACCATGCTGACCCTGAAGCTACGCTGGAGAAAACGCGCGTCCAGGAAACCGCGCGTAGGCGCCAGGGCGAAGCATCCGCCGTTGCGAGCCGAGCTGTTCGGGGCGGAACAACTCGC
>JANXLP010000454.1 GCA_025355125.1 Opitutaceae bacterium
CACTGCTTCGAACTCGCACCGCACCACTTTCCACTGCGTCCCAAGGCCCAGCAAAGTGTGAAAGAGCCATTCAGGTGTCATCGCTGCATCGCGGCTTACCGACCCCTCCCCGTCACGCCAATATCAACCAACCCTTTCGCCTCTACCAACTGAAAACAGCGAGGAACCAGTTTTCATCGAAGAGATCCTTTTTCGATCATGGCTTGATACATTTGGAAAACGTAGGACAAAGGGACGTTCTTGAAATCGCTGTGTAACCATCGGCCGGTGTCGTTGCCGGAATGTTTATCGGGCGGCCATTGGTTTTGAGTCCGGCCATCAGTCTCCATATTAAAATTCCGGTTAAGACTTGGATTTAAGTTATCAAGAGGAGCAAGCTTGTGAACCGCAGTCGCGAACGACAAAGTAGGAATCCCGCGGGCGAGTAGATCGTATTGCACCTTTGCTTTGCCTGCCATCGCGGAAGCGGTGATGGAATTGGAACTAAATAAGTCGGTCTCATTAAACGACGCAAAGAAAGGTTCTTCCTTAAGAGAGTCGTTTGTAGGATTGGCATCTAACGGCGATTCCTTGCCATTGATGCTCTGACCCCAGCCCGCCTGCGTCCGCGAGAAGAAGACTGATGCGATGCTAAACGTGCCCTTGGCCAGCTCCTGCAACCCCCACGCGCCATGCGCGGAACTGAACCCCTGATTGATGACCGTAAGAAGGAGTGAAGGACTGTTGGTCGTGGGGTCTTCGACAACATCGGGGCGAAAGGGGCTCGGCCGCCCTTCGGCTCGGCCGCGCTTTTTTCTCCCCGAGTCCAGAACAGCGCCCTCGGCTCGACGGTGACCCATGGCGTTATCCCCACCCGAAGAATTAGCACGGCTGTCGTTTTCGAACCATCGTCACTGACCACGCTGATGATCTTCTCCTGCAAGCCCGTTCGCTCGCCGATTTCGAATTTCACGCCGATCTCGCCGGTTTCACCGGGCGCATATTTTTTCTTACTCGGCAGAGCCGTGGTGCAACCGCACGAAGTCTCGACGGAAACGATCCGCACCTCAGTGCTGCCACCGTTACGAAAAGGGTAAATTACCGAGACCGATTGGTCGCTTGGTTTCGTAGTGACGGACAGTTCCTTGTCTTTCCATAAAAGCTCGGCTCGCGCGGCTGTGATCAAAAGCAAAACAGTTAGCGGAAAAATTGATCGATTGAGCTTATTGAATTCAAAAATCATATGGGTGGGGAGAGAAAAACCAAAATCGCAGATTTAAAGATCAGACCCTCGACCGCGATGGCGATATGCAGTGCCGCAGAAGACAGAGCGAGGCTGGCCAAACAGGACACAGACGAACGACCCGATGATCGACACAGCCTGGGCGGTCGCGTCCCTACTTCAGTTCGGGTTGGCCACATCACGGATTGAGGCGGCTACGAGCGATCCTACGCATAACCAAAAAAGTGGTCCGAGGCGGGCCAGTCATTGGGATGTTGAGTTTGACGAAACCCTCGCGCTTCCGGCGCACAAGCGTGCGCACGCGCCGCTGAAAACCTCTATGGTCAACTCGCAGGTTATTTCAAAATTAACGTATGACTTTGAAGGATTTTAAAGTCTCCTTCATGAGCTCAACATCTGCGTTGAAAACATGCACGGCTTTATCCCGATCAAGAATTATTGCGGCTAAGCAATATATCCCTTCCGAATGTTGCACATCATAGCGAAGAATTGTGCCCCGCGCCTCCGGCAGCTTATAACTCTCCACTTCGAGATGAATTTTACCTATTGTAAAAGCATATAGATCAGGAAAAAAAGTTGCACCGTCGCGTTTTTTTAGAGCTTGGTATTGTATATTCGTAAAGTGTGTGACAACCACACGTGCGGAATATTGTTCTTCCATCATGGCGCCTAGAGTAAAAGGTTGTCCAACAAAGAACGCATATGAGCAGCTCGCCGTTTCGGCTGATTTGAAATTCGCGTTCGAGCCCATTCCTGTGGGCAGACGAAGAAAATATTTCATACCCTCTAGCGTATGTTCATTTGAATTTTCCGAGGAAGTCATGGGTTCGCTTACCAAGTGCGTGGAGCAACCGCCAGAAACCAGAATGACAGCGGCGATGCTAATATTGAAATGCTTCATTTTTTTGTGGTTATTTTGGCGTTTTAATCGTTTTAGCACCGCCAACAAAGTCGACAGCGTCAAAAATCGTGCGACCGAGAAACGACAGACCGTAACCTACTGCACCAATTGGAGATTTATAGTTTCCAACGCCGAGATTCCACGCGCCTAAACCCGGCGACTTCAGCTCCGCGCGAACGATCATTGCGTCCGCCCAATGAGCACAATTAGAACGGGCAAAATCGTATCGCGCAGGATCCGGAGATCCTGAATTATTTCGCAAAGCAGATTTTAGTGCAGTCTCAAATAATTTCACTTGCTCACACTCATTGGTTGTCACTGCGCGCCTTTGCCCTCCAGAGGTGAAATTCGTGCCGTCTATAGTATCGTTTATTACAACCGAACTGCCGTCAGTGATGAAGGTAAACAGGCGGTCTCGTTTAAAGCGCCCAGTTAATTTATCTTTTTTAGCCTCCTCCGGGTGCAATAAAGCCCATACAGAATATGGGTGGTAGGACATCGTTACCGTCTGATTACTTCCGTAACCGGCCGCTTTTTTCAGCTGCTTCCATGATTCGCCCATGCCTTCATCATCAAAAGCTAAATACACATGACCAGTAATGGGAAATATTCTTCGCAGTCCGGCAATATTTAATCGTCGGTAGATCATGTAAGCCTTCTCTCCCGTAGGATCAAAATCGGAAATCAGATTATTATCGACCATTCTATATAGATTCACTCCGCCGTCCTCTTCAATTGGGTCTTTGGATAACCAGCGCCCTGTATAAGCGTTATAGTATCTACGGCCGTAGTAGAGCAGCCCCGTTTCTGTATCCGTGTATTTTGAGGAAAAACCGAAGGCTCCGGGACGAGACCCGGCGAGGGGGATCGTTTCGCCGAAGGGACCGTAATCCGCCGAGTGTGCGACCAGGCCGGTGGCGGCGTCTACGCTGACGATCACGTTGCCATTACCATCGAGCATGAAAGCGTGCGTGACGGCCGGGCTGGCGGCGGTGGTCCAAAGCAGGCCGCCTACCCCGCCGGCGCCTTGCATGGAGCCGGACAGGTCTAGGCCCCACACGTAGGAGCGTGTAAGCGTTAACGCCGCCGTCGTGAGTTGCGCGTCGAACTCGGCGATCAGGTTCCAACCGTCGTAAAGGAAGCGTCGGTCTAAGCTCGTCGTCCAGGTGCTGCCGCTCCACGTCTTCACTTGTTTTTGGATTCTGCGGCCCGACCCGTCGTAGGCAAACTCCAAGCGGACGCGGAGCGCCGGGGCCAGCGCACCGATCTCGGGGCGGGCTTCCATGGCGATCAAACGATTCTCACCATCCCATGCATAACTCCACCGCCCGTCTTGGGGGAGGTTACCGTCGGCATCGTGGACAAACGATTCCGGGGTTTGGGCGAGGAAGGCACTGCGTTGCTCGGAAGCTGCGATTTCCGGGCCGGCGCCGACGGCCGGTTTGATACCGCTCACGTCGAGTTTCACATATTGCGGCGCAGTCGTGTTACCGACCGCCACTTCGGCGTAAAACCAGCCGTCTTGGCGGGTCGTCGGCTCGCGGTTCACAAGCACAGTGGAGTCAGCCGAGGCCCGACCGAGCACGGGAATCACCGGCGGCACGGTGCGGGCGATGTATCGGTTCAGGTCATCGGCCGTGTAAGTGGCCGTTTGTTGGTTGAGGGTCGCGGTGCGACGATTACCGATATCGTCGTGGGTGTAGGCGAAGTCCTGACCGATGCGGGCAACGCCGTCGGCCCGGCGCTTCACGGCGTGGTTGAGCTGGCCGATTGGATCATAGGCGTAATCCCAATAGCTGCCGTCTTCGCGGGTCACTTGTGTGCGCTGATTGGCCCCGTTGTAGCCGTAGCTGCGGCTAAGGGCGAACGCTCCGAAGGCATGGCCAACGGAAGCGAGGCGGCCGAGCTGATCGTAGTTCTTGGTCGAAGTCAGACGGGTGACGCCGTTGGCACGCGAGGTGGTGGTCGCGATCATGCCGGTGTTAGGCGTATAGGTGTAGATCGTGGAGTTGGCCGCCTGCGTGATCTCGCGCAAGCGGGACGACGAGTCGTAGGAGTAGGTGATCGACGCGGGCAATCCGGTGGAGTTGAGCGAGCTCAAGCGATAAAGAGCATCATAGGTGCGACTCACGGACTGGCTGGCGAGCGGACCGGAATTGCCATAAGCCTCCGACTGCACGGCACCAGAAAGGTGGTAGCCAAATGTGCGACGACCCGACGCGTCTGTGGTCGAAACGACCCGTCCACGGCGGTCGTAGGCGAGGCTTACATCGGGTGTCGCGTCGCTGTAGTCCGTAAGCGCGAGGTTGCCGGCGGCATCGTAGATATAGCTGGTCGTCAGGGGTTGGCCGGCGGTCTGCCGGGCCCAGGTGCGTTGCTTGAGTCGCCCAGAAGGCCAGTAGGCGTAGGCCGGGCCGGCGTTGGTCGCGTCCTGCTTGGTCACGAGCCAACCGCGAGACGGATCGTAGTTCCATGTCGTGACGGCTTTGCCCGTGTCGCCCGCGAAGTCCCGCCATGTGGTTAAGCTCGTGACCCGGCCTTGGCCGTCGTAGGCATATTGCAAGGGGTAGGTGCGACTGCCCCACGTGCGCTTTACCGCCCCCGTCGGGTAGTAGGTTGTGTTTATGGTAGTGCCATCTGGCTGGGTGACGGTCGCAATGCGTCCCACTATATCGTAAGCATACGTTGTCGTCTGGGGATCATAGCCCGCGCCAGCGCGCGCCGGATCGGGATCTGGCGTGGTAACGGTGCGAACTCGATCATCATCGAAGTAAGTGTAGCTCGTCGCGCCCACACCGTTGACGGTCTGAGACTGGAGACGACCATGAGTATCATAGGAAAAGGTGGCGGCGGAGAGGGTCAACCCGGCGGAATCCTTCAAAGTCGCGGAGGTCAATCGGCCGGCGACCGAGGTGCGGATTTGGGTGCTCTCATCGGGTAACGTGGTGATTTCCGTGTGCCCACCGGCTCCGTCTAGGATCGTGCGGCTTGAAGTGGTGAGGCCAAATGAGGTCTGCCACGTTTGCCGACCGTCGATAGAAACGTCGGTCGTCGAAACGATGGTGGGCGTGTCGGCTCCGGAAGCGTCCCACACCTCAGAGATCGTCCGACGAACAGGAATCGGACCGCCGGCGGTGGAGCGCGTGCCGATGGAAGAATTCGTGCGGGTGATGCGATCTCCCCCGGCGTAGTCGATCACACCGTCGCGGTTCATGTCGGTTGCTACGGTCGTCTGCTCGGCTTTGGCATTATACGCGTAGAGGGTTTGAACGCCGTCGGGATCTACGGTCCGGGAAAGTTGACCCAACGCGTTGTAGTAGCTCTCAGACCTAGCCCCGTCGGCAAAGACGTCGGCCGTGGAACGGCCAGCGACATCAACGTAGTGCGTAGTGACGTCTGTCGTGGTTGGAATGGTGTCATAGTTCTCGGAGGGCTGATACGGAAAACTACGACGTTTCTCGATCGTGAAGAAGCCAGTCACGTCCACGCCTTCGGCTGATTCCGAGAGCGAGGTCGCTGTCCCAACCACGGCTCTGATCGAGCCGGCGGCGGTAAATTCCAGCCGGGTGCCGCCATCGGGGAATGTTGTGGTAATGACTTCACCGCCCGATCCGGACGGCGCCTTGGAAAAGGTGGTAACCCGGTCCAGAGCATCGCGGGTCGAAGTGCGAAAACCCGCAGCGTCGTAGGTGTTGGTTTCCAAGGTTATTTCCGAGCCGTCGGACCCACGCCGCTTCGTCACAAGCGTGC
>JANXLP010000457.1 GCA_025355125.1 Opitutaceae bacterium
CACTGCTTCGAACTCGCACCGCACCACTTTCCACTGCGTCCCAAGGCCCAGCAAAGTGTGAAAGAGCCATTCAGGTGTCATCGCTGCATCGCGGCTTACCGACCCCTCCCCGTCACGCCAATATCAACCAACCCTTTCGCCCTCTACCCACTGAAAACAGCGAGGAACCAGTTTTGCCTCCTTGAATAAATTTAACGCGCCGGTCCCCAACGCTTAGTGAATGGGTAATAAATAAACAGCGGCCGGCCTATCGTGTCTTTCAATGGGACGAACCCCCAATACCGACCATCTCGGCTATTTCCCGAATTATCACCCATTGCGAAGAACCCATCTACCGGAACCGTCAATTTTTCACCTGCCGCCAAATATTTAGCATCCATATTTAGGCCTCCATTAAAATAACCGCGATACTCTCCTTGGCGCTTTGCGTTCAGTTCAAAGGCTGCTGCGCCAGCTATCGGCTGCCCATTCCGATAAATAGCGGGCTCTTTGATCTCGATAACGTCGCCGGGCGTCCCAATTAGGCGTTTGATGTAATATTGGTCCTGACCGATTCCCTCGATATTGCCGGTTCTGAAGACAAACCCCTGCCCTGGCTTGGGTTTCATAAAATGATAGCTCATCCGGTCCACGAATAGTTGATCTCCGGTCAGCAAATCAAAGCGCAGCAGCGATTCGCCGGCTTTCACCGTGCGGCTGAGCAGTAAACGACGCACGCGCGCCAAAGTGCCCGCCCCAGCATCAACCTTGATTACCGTTTCTCCCTGCACGCCGACCTGCAGCTGACGTCTCCAGTGCTCTGCGAATACGCGGTCGTTGCCAAAATAGGTTTCGACGACCATTCGGTCAAAATCGCCAAAATCAATCGGCACGCGCACGGCCGCGGGTGTCCCATCCACGTAAAAGGTATATTCCTTTACCTGCGTTGGAAAAATCAACCACGTGCGATCTGGTTGCACCGTGTAGGCCATATGACCGGTGTTGAAAAAATCTGCAGAGACTTCCCCGCCGCGTGACGCGGTAACTTCGATGCGTTGCGCACCAAACGCAGCGAGCCTGAAAATCTTTGCGATGGGTCCAGGAGTCGCCTCAATTGAAGATAGGTTCTCACCGGTCATTCCGTAATACGTCGGCCACATCGAATTGGTCGGAATCTTAAACGGCTGGGCAAAATAGGTGCGGATACCCAGGATCACAATCGCGGCCACGACGAAGAATTCCACATTCTCCATTAAGGAGTTCTTCGGGTAAATCGCTCCGCCCGTTTCGCGCAATACGCCCTCGGTCTGCTCGATCTGTAGCTTCAATTTGGCCGCATCAAGCCGCAGCTTGATGCCTTCCTTGAGCGCGTTGATTTGTTGCGTCAGCTTGGCAAGCTGGGTTGGCGGCAACACATCGCGGCGGAAGTGGTAAACCTTCTCGGCGAGTTCGAGCCAGTTGGCTGCGTTCTCGCGCATCTTTTTGTCCTGCGATTGAAAAAGGCCGAACATGGCAGAAGTGATCAGTTGTTCTGAAGGACCTTGATGAATGCGTCTGGAGGAATCGAAACCTTACCGATCTGCTTCATCTTCTTTTTGCCCTCCTTCTGCTTGTCGAGGAGCTTGCGCTTACGACTGATGTCGCCGCCGTAACATTTTGCGGTCACATCCTTGCGCATCTCCTTCACATTGTCGCGGGCGATGATCTTGCCTCCGATAGCGGCTTGAATCGCAACTTTGAACATCTGCGGCGGGATGATTTCGGCGAGCTTTTCACAAAGGTGGCGTCCCTTGGACTCGGCTTTGTCGCGATGAACAATGCAGGCGAACGCATCCACGGGATCGCTGTTGATCATGATGTCCATTTTCACGAGATCGGACGCCACGTAGTCGGCGAGTTCGTAGTCCATGGAGCCGTAGCCGTGTGTGAGGCTCTTTAGGCGGTCGTTGAAATCGACGAGGATTTCATTGAGCGGTAGGACGCAGCGTAACATCACGCGATTCATATCGAGCGTGTCGGTATGCTCACACATGCCGCGCTTTTCCATGATGAGCGAAAGCATGTCGCCCATGGAATCGTTCGGAATGATGATCGAAGCGCGGATCGTGGGTTCGCGGATTTCGAGAATTGTGCCCGGATCAGGCATGTTGACCGGGTTATCCACGTCGAGCTCTTCGCCACCCTGTTTAACGATATGATAAATGACGCTTGGGTAGGTCGAAATAATTTCCACGTCGTGCTCGCGGCGCACACGCTCTTGGATGATTTCCATGTGCAGCAAGCCGAGGAATCCGCACCGAAAACCGAAGCCCAGCGCGAGTGAACTCTCGGAGGAGTAAACGAAAGCCGCGTCATTGAGCTGGAGTCGCGCGAGGCCGGCTTTGAGTTTCTCGTAGTCGTCGCTTTCCAGCGGATAAAGGCCGCAGAAAACCATCGGGCGAACTTCCTTGTAGCCGGGCAACATCTCGGTCGCGGGATGGGCGGCTAGCGTGATCGTATCCCCCGTTTTCACATCGGCCGGAGTCTTTATGCTAGAGACGATATAACCGACATCGCCGGGTCCGAGCATGGCGACCTTTTCCATCTTCGGCGTGAACACACCGACTTCCTTCACTTCGGCTTTTTGGCCGGTGCTCATGAGCATCATCGTGTCATGCGCCTTGATCGTGCCAGAGAACACCCGCACGTAGGCGATGCACCCGCGATACGCGTCGTAAAGCGAGTCGAACACGAGAATGCGCGCCTGGGGGTAATCGGTCCCGCGCGGTGACGGCACCCGTGCTACCACTGCTTCCAGAATATCGACAATGCCGATACCGGATTTTCCGCTCGCGAGGATCGCTTCCTCGGCGGGGATGGTCAGAATATCTTCCAACTGACGCGTGCAGAGTTCGAGGTTGGCACTCGGCAGGTCGATTTTATTGATGACCGGGATAACCTTTAGCTTCTGGCCGAACGCGAGGTGCGCATTGGCCACGGTCTGGGCCTCGACGCCCTGCGCAGCGTCGATCAGCAGGACAGCCCCTTCGCACGCGGCGAGGCTGCGCGAAACTTCGTAGGAGAAGTCCACGTGGCCAGGCGTATCCATCAGATTCAATTTGTAGTCTGTGCCGTCTTTCGCCCGGTAGGTCATCGTGACCGGGTGCGATTTGATCGTGATGCCGCGCTCCCGCTCGAGGTCCATCGAGTCGAGATGCTGCGCGGTCATCGAGCGCATCGCGACGGTGTTGGTGTGTTCAAGCAGTCGGTCGGAGAGCGTGGTCTTGCCGTGGTCGACGTGAGCGATGATACAGAAATTGCGGGTGTTTTTGGCAGGCATCGGCTCAGGCGGTCATTATGTCGGTAAATTCGGAAAAACTCTTAACGGTCCATGTCTTTTCGGTGCGACGTGCGAGCCCGGCGAGCACTCCGCCCGGTCCAAGTTCCCAAAACGCGCTTGCTCCTGCCGTCGCGGCGCTGCGCATGCAATCTTCCCACAATACTGAAGACACGACTTGCTTGACCAGCGCCGCTTTGATCGCGGCGGGATCGCTGAGGGTTTCACCCGTGGTATTGGTAAAAACGGTGAATTTAGGTGCGGCAAACGGCACCGTTTCCAAATACGCGGCAAACGCAGCCCGCGCCGGCTCCATGAGACGTGAGTGGTAAGCTCCGGCAACATTGAGCGGTATCACTTTTTTGATGCCGCGTTCTCTAGCAGCAGTGACGGCAGCAGAGACTTTATCTTTCTCGCCGGAAATAATGATTTGCCCCGGCGCGTTGAAATTGGCCGCCTCGATATTGAAGTCGCGGCAAAGCTCGGCGACCTTAGCCCGCTCTTCACCGATGATCGCGGCCATGCCGCCCACCGTCTGCTCGCAGGCTAGCTGCATCAGGCGCCCTCGCTCGGCAACAATGCGAAGCCCCGTCGCGAAATCGAAGACGCCAGCGGCCCCATAGGCCGTGACCTCGCCGAGACTCAGGCCGAGGGCGAATTTTACCTCGGGCAATTTCCCCTGCTCGCGCAGGGTCGCGAGCAGCGCGAGTCCGTGAACAAAGAGCGCGGGCTGGCAGATCTTGGTTTGGGTAAGGTCGGCGTCGGGCCCTTCAAAACTGAGTTTTACAAGATCCCAGCCCAAAACCTGATTCGCCTCATCATAAAGGGCACGCGCCACGAGAGAAGCCTCGTAAAGAGACTTACCCATACCCGTCTTTTGGGCACCCTGTCCTGCAAATAATAATGCCAATCCCATGGTGGAAACCGATAAGACAAACGCCCGCCAGAGGCGAATCCAAGCCCTAAAAACGCTTTAGCTGTTTGAAGTATTTCGCGTTGTCGTCCGGCTTCGCCAAATCCCGCGCCGCCGGCGTGCCTGCGACAGCCGGCGCCGATGACTCGAAGTTCGACGCGCGCACAACGGGATCTATCATCTTGGGTGGCGCTGATGAGAAATTCTGAAAATTTACCGCAGTCCCCGACTCCGGTGACCTGTTCGCGCTAAAACCGCCAACATCGAGATAGGGATTTTCTCTCGCGATGCTTTTGAACGCAGTCTGATTTAAGCCTGTAGTGTCCAACACTGAACCACCAGCGGCAGCACCGGATGACGCTGAGGTGAGATTCGCAAAACTATTATCCCAAGTTGTCGCACTGGCATCCTGGCTTTTTTGAGGCAGTAATAGCGCACGATCTTGAGTAGAAATCCACCCGCTCATGTAGTTCGCGAGTGGGTTAACCGAATCAGATGCGGTCGCAGGGTTCTCTCGAAAGGGCCGTCCCGCACGCTCGTGGGAGGAAGCGATGTCAGACCCAGTGTCCAAATGGGCTGTTTCAGGATACGCCCTTCCGTCGACGTCTCTTGCGTCGGGTCCATCCGGACGCCTTGTGTCTGCGGCAGATGGAACGCGGTCGTTCCCTCTCGGCTTACTCATTACGCCATCGACTAGCCAATTTTTAGTGGGCTTCGCCATCGCCTTCGCTTTTGTAGGTTCCGATGCCCTTAAAGTCCCGAGGTTGAATTCAGGTCCGGCAAGAATCGGGGTATCCAAAGCGCCACGTTCGTCGGCCGGATGCTTTTTCGCCAACGACTCGAACGACTGCTTGGCCGTCGCGATAGATTCCTGTGGTGGTTGCTCGGCGCCTGTATTTGCCGCTTCTTCAGCGCGGATTCCGGACGCACCCAGCGCGAAGGCCCCCGCAACAATAATTGGCCTGAGGTGACGCACGAGTGAAGCCCCCGCGATCAGCTCTTGATGAAGATGCCCTTCAGATTCATCTCGAGCGCTTGGGGATTCGGGGAAAAACGCAGGCCCTCCGCCTTGCTGATCTTACCGGCTTTGATCAGGCGGTAGATGTCTTTATTAAACGAGAAACTGTTCGAATCGGCGCTGCCTTCGAGAATCCCTTGGATCTTCTCAAACTGTCCCTCAAGAATCAGATTCTTAACGGTCGCGTCGGCATTAAGAATTTCGTTCGACGGCACCCGGCCGTTCCCGTCGAGCGACGGGATTAGCTTCTGGCAGACGAACCCACGAAGCGATCCGGCGATTTGGCGTCGCGCCTGCAGCTGTTGCTCGGGCGGGAAAAATTCGAAAAGACGCGTGAGAGACTGAGCGACCGTCGCGGCATGCATCGTAGAGAAAACCAAATGCCCGGTCTCTGCCGCACTGATTGCGGTCTCAAAAGTCTCCTTGTCGCGCATTTCACCGATCAAAATGATGTCGGGATTTTGGCGCAGAACAGACTTTATTGCCAATTCGAAGTTCGGCACGTCGAGCCCGATTTCGCGTTGTTGAAAAAGTGATTTCTCGTCCTGAAAAGTGTATTCGATCGGGTCTTCGATCGTCACGATGTGCTTATCGAGATTGAAATTAATCCAGTTGAGCATCGCCGCCATCGTTGAACTTTTACCCGAGCCCGTCGCGCCGCAGATTAACAGGATGCCATCTTTCGACTGCGCCAGTTTAAGCAATGATTCCGATTGGAGCCCGAGGTCCTCAAATGTCGGCACGCGGCTCTTGATATGGCGCATGACTACGCTCACGAGGCCCCGTTGGTGAAACGCATTCACGCGAAAGCGCCCGATTCCATCGGCTGAATAGGCAAAGTCCACTTGGCCGTCGTCCTCCCATTTTTTACGGAAAACTTTCGGCACGTGTTCATCGACAAAGGCCTGGGCCTCAGGGCAAGAAATCGGGTCCATATCCACCGGCTTTAGGCGACCGGCCATGCGCACATAACCGGGCTTGTTGGATTTAATGACGATGTCGCTCGCGCCGCTTTCAACGGCTAGTTTGAGCAGATCATTGAAAATTTCCGTGTGCAGTGTAGTCTCGGGCATGGGCAAAAAAAAGCGTTCGCAATCCTTAAATCGTCCTGCTGTCTCCAGCAAGGCAACATTGCCAGCTTGTCCAAAAACCTCCCATGAGACCACGTCAGCTTACCGGCACGATCACTGCGCTCGTCACACCTTTCCACAAGGGTCAGATTGCCTATGCCGATCTTAAACGACTGATCGAGCACCAGATTCGTGGCGGCATTGATGGGCTCGTTCCGATGGGAACAACGGGTGAATCTCCAACGGTCACGCACGAGGAGCACATCGAGATCATCCGCGCTACCGTTGAGGCCACGAAGGGGCGCGTCCCTGTGATCGCGGGCACCGGTTCGAACTCCACACGAGAGGCGATTGAGCTCACGCAGCAGGCACACGCAGCGGGCGCGGATGCGATGCTCGTGGTCGCGCCTTACTACAACAAGCCCGGCGCCGAGGGTCTTTTCCGGCATTTTAGTGCCGTGGCAGAAGCTACCGACAAGCCGATCATTCTCTATTCCATTCCAGGCCGTTGCGGCATCGAGATCGGGATTCCCGTCGTCGAGCGCCTGCGCGCCAAGTTCAAACATGTTCGCTGGATCAAGGAAGCCGGTGGGATCGTTGATCGCGTTGACCAACTCAAACAGGCTTTGGGCTCTGACATCACGGTGCTGAGTGGCGACGACTCCCTCACCGTTCCCTTCATGTCGGTCGGCGCCGAGGGCGTGATCAGCGTCGCTTCGAACCTCTACGTCCGCGAGATCAGCCAGATGGTGCGACACGCGCTCGCCAACGATTTCGCCAAAGCGAGCAAGCTTCACCGCCGCCTTTACCCGATGTTCAAAGCGATCTTCATCGAATCGAACCCTAGTCCGATAAAATTCGCCCTGGTTCGCGCAGGGATCATTGGCGGTGACGAAGTCCGCCTGCCGCTGAGCGAGATCAGTCCGGACAGCGCGCGAACTCTGACCAAGGTCTTGGCCTCTCTTGACCGTTAAGCGCCCTACCCGATGGCTATATCCATTCTGCTTAACGGCGCACGGGGTCGCATGGGCGAAGCCGTCGCCCTTGCCGCCACCGACCTCGGTTTATCAATCTCGGTGGCCGTTGATGCCGGTGATGACATCGCAGCTGCGCTGCCGGGTTGCGACGTCATCATCGACTTCAGTTCGCATCAAGCGACCTCTGCATTGCTCGAGTCGGCGATAGCGCACCGCAAGCCCATTGTAATCGGCACCACGGGCCACGACGCCGAAGAAAAAAAACGTCTCCTCGCCCTCGCCGCCCAAATTCCCTGTGTGTGGGCCGGCAATTTTTCCGTCGGCGTGAACCTGTTGTTCGCGTTGACCCGCCGGGCTGCGCACATCCTCGGTTCCGATTACGACGCCGAGGTGGTTGAGATGCACCATCGCTTCAAAAAAGACGCGCCCAGCGGGACCGCCGCCCGCCTGCTCGAAATCATCCTCGAAGAGCGCAAGCTCACCACCTCGGCTTTGAGGCACGGCCGCGAGGGCATTACGGGTGAACGCACCTCGACCGAAGTTGGTATTCACGCGCTGCGCGGCGGTGATGTGGTGGGCGACCACACCGTGATGTTTGCGGCTTTGGGCGAGCGCCTCGAACTCACGCACAAGGCCAGCGACCGCGGCATTTTTGCGCGCGGGGCGTTGCGGGCTGCGCAGTGGGTCGTGAGCCAAAAACCCGGTATCTACGACATGCAGGACGTGCTTGGTTTGAAATGATCACTTCCATCCAAGGGTTGCTCACCTCAGCCACGCCGCTTCATGCGGTTATCGAGCTCAACGGATTTGGCTACGAGGTGAACATTCCCGTAACGACAGCGGAAAAGCTTCCCGCTCCCGGCGTGAACGTGAAACTCCATACTCACGTAATTTATCGGGAAGACGCCCAGACGCTCTACGGTTTCGCCACCACGACTGATCGTGATTTTTTCCGACTGATGATAGAGCACGTCACGGGCATCGGCCCGAAAAGTGCGCTCGGAATTATGAGCCGCCTCTCAGTGGATCTGCTTGAAAGCGCGATCCGCGCCGGCGATGTAGATATGCTCGCAAAATGCCCCGGCATCGGAAAAAAAACCGCTGAAAGACTCGTTGTGGAATTGAAATCCAAAGTGGGCACCACGGGTTCGGCCGCCACCCTCGCCAATCAATCGTCCGGCCCAGCGACTCCCTCGTCCGGTGCGAGCGCCCATCGTGACGCCATCGCCGCTTTGATGGCGCTGGGCTATAAGGCGCCCGACGCCGACGCGGCCGTTCGCCAAGCCGCCCTCGCGCTAGGATCAAAAGCCTCGACCGAGGCACTGATCAAAAAAGCGCTGAGCTAATTGCGGAGTCGTAGCCGGTGTGAACGGAACACAATCGGCCAGGCCCTTCTCGTCCCGCACCAGCGCGTCCTAGCAGGCTGTCGGACTTAGGCTGATACTTGGCCTAGTAATTGCTATGTAATTGGATATGGCCCGATACGTGAATATTGACCGAGACACCCCGCTGCTGTTGCCGCCCGACCTGTGTGACTGGGTGCCGGCGGATCACCTGGTGCATTTTGTGATCGATGCGGTCGAGTTGATCGACACGCGCACGGCGCCGGTC
>JANXLP010000459.1 GCA_025355125.1 Opitutaceae bacterium
CCGAGACCGGTGCCTTGGCCGACGGATTTGGTGGTGAAAAACGGTTCGAAAATGCGGTCGAGAATCTCCGGCGGGATGCCCTGGCCGGTGTCTTTCACCTGAATGAGGACGTAGTTACCGGGGCGGACTTCGCGGCTCGTGCTGGCGTATTGTGCGTCGATGCGGAGGTTGGCCGCCGAGAGCGCGAGGGTGCCGCCGGCGGGCATGGCGTCGCGGGCGTTGAGGGCCAGATTCATGAGCACCTGATGGAGCTGGGTGGTATCGCCGGGCACGGTCCAGAGATCGCGGGGGCAATCCACGGTCACTTTGATGGCATGGGAAAACGTCTCGCGGGCGATGCGTTCCAGCTCGAGCAGGAGGTGGCGGAAATTGATGAGGCAGCGTTCGCCGTCGAAGCCGCGGGCGATAGATAGGACCTGGCGCACGAGGCTGGCGCCGCGCTTGGTGCTAGCCTCGATGCCGTTGAGGATTTCCACGCTTTCACTGTCGTGGTGCAGGCCGCCTTTGAGCAGGCTGATCGACATGAGGATGGGCGTGAGGACGTTGTTGAGATCGTGGGCGATGCCGCCGGCGAGGGTGCCGATGCTCTCCATGCGCTGGGCGCGCAGGTATTGCGCCTCGAGTTGCTTGTGTTGGGTGATATCGGAAGCGGCGCCGATGACGCGCACGGCCCGGCCGGTGGCGTCGCGGAGGATGCGGCCGCGGTCGAGGAGGTTGATGTAGCTGCCGTCGGCGGTGCGGAAGCGGTATTCGGCAGACCAATTTCCGGTGGCGGAGGCGACGGCGGCGTCGAAGTTCTGCACGACTTGGTTGCGGTCGTCCGGGTGAATGTGCTCGCGCCAGCGGTTGTGGCCCGGGGGGGCGGAGCTGCGCTCGAGACCGATCAAGGCGTAGAGGGCATCGCTCCACCAGGTGAGGCCGAGGACGAGATCAAGGTCCCAGATGCCGTCGCGCGTCGCCTGGGTCACCAGTTGAAAACGCTCCTCGCTGGCGCGGAGTGCGGCGGTGGCGCGCTCGGCCTCGGTCATGTCCACCGCGAGCACGAGGCGGGCGCGTTGGCCGGCGTAGGTGACCGTATGGGAGTGGATCGCGACGGGAAAGATGGAGCCGTCTTTGCGGCGGTGGCGAAACGAGCGGGGCGAGTGATAGACGGCGGGGGCGACGGCGTTGAGCTCCAGAAGGGCGGCAAGATCTTCCGCGGGGCGCAGGTCGCGCTTGGTGAGCCGGAGGAACTCGGCGAGGGTGTAGCCGTAGGCGGCCTCGGCGGCGGGGTTGGCGGCGAGGAGGGCGAGGGTGTCGATATCGTAAACGATGATCGGGGTGGGGCTGGCTTCGAAGAGGCGCCGGTAGTTGCGCTCATCGGTTTGCACGAGGGACAGCGCGCGGCGGAGTTCGATCTGGCCGACGACTTGGCGCGCGAGCACGCGTAGAGCGTCCTGCTGGTCGGCGTTCAACGTGCGGGGTTGATTGTCGATGATGCAAAACGAACCCAGGGCGTGGCCGGAGGGCATCCTGAGCGGGACACCGGCGTAGAAACGGATGCCGGGTGCGCCGGTGACGAGGGGATTGTCGGCGAAGCGGGCGTCCAATCTGGCATCGGGCACGATCATGATCTCATCGGGCCGGGCGATGGCGTGCGCGCAAAATGACATGGAGCGCGGCGTCTCCGCGACGTCGAGGCCGACCCGGGCCTTAAACCATTGGCGGTCGCGGGCGACGAGGGAAACCGCGGCTATCGGCGTGCCGCAGATGCGCGCGGCGAGCGCGACCAACTCATCGAAGGCGGCCTCGGGGAGCGTATCCAGGAGGTCGTAGTCGTGGAGCGCGCGGAGGCGTTCGGCTTCGGTGTTGATGAGTGGTGCGCTGGGCATACGGGCGCCCGTTTGGGCGGTGGCTTTGCGGGCGTATCATCGGCGCACTCTGGTTGCGACTGAAAGGAAACCGGCGGCGGACGGTTCGCACACCGCCCTCAAACGACTCAACCGTGATGCTCGGCGAGCCAACGCTCGGCCTCGATGGCGGCCTGGCAACCCATGCCGGCGGCGGTGATCGCCTGGCGGTAAATGTGATCGGAGCAATCGCCCGCGACGTAAACGCCCGGGACGTTGGTTTGAACCTGCGAGCCGGGCTGGGGTTTAAAGTAGCCACCCTCGTCCACGTCGAGCGGGGGTGCGAACGGGCCGGTGTTGGGAATGTGGCCGATGGCGACGAAGATCCCCTTCACGGGAAGAACGGATTCAGCGCCGGTCTTTACGTTTTTCACCTTCAGGCCGCTGACCGCGCCTTCGGGCACGCCGAGAACTTCGAGTGGAACGGTATCCCAGACCATCTGGATTTTTTCGTGGGCGACGGCGCGGTCGGCCATGATTTTCGAGGCGCGGAGGGAATCGCGGCGGTGGACGAGATAAACTTTGCTGGCGAAACGCGTGAGGAAGAGGGCTTCCTCCGCGGCGCTGTCGCCACCGCCAAGCACGGCGACTTCCATTTTCCGGTAGAACGCGCCGTCGCAGGTGGCGCAGGTCGTGACGCCCTTGCCGCCGTAGAGTTCCTTTTCGCCGGGGATGCCGGTGAGGCGAGGGGAGGCGCCGGTGGCGATGATGACGGTCTTGGCGAGGATGACGCGGTCGCCGCAGAAAAGTTTACGCGGCGTTGCGGTGAAATCGACCTTGTCCACCATGACCTGCTCGAAGCGGGTGCCGAAGCGCACCGCCTGCTCGCGCATGTTTTGGGTGAGCTGGAAGCCGTCCACGCCGTGGGGGAAACCGGGGAAGTTCTCGACCTCGCTGGTCGTCGTGAGCTGGCCGCCGGGCAGGGGGCCTTCGAGGACGAGGGGGTTGAGGCTCGCGCGGCCGGTGTAGATGGCGGCGGTGAGCCCGGCGCAACCGGTGCCGATGATGACGACGTTTTCGACGGTAGGAGAAGTCATGGGATAAGTTGGCACAGAGCGGTAAATCGGCGAGCGCGACAAGGGATTTTCCCAAAAGCAGCGTAACAGGACTGTGGCATAGGCGCTGCTAAAGGTGGGGAGTCTAGTCCACCACCCAAAACTACCATGCAACACTGCCATCGCTTGTTTAAGCGGGTCGCAGGCGCATCGCTCGGCTTTGCCGCGACGCTGTCCTTCGCCCAGACCACTCCGCCGAAAGAAGAAGCGGTCATTACTCTGGAGAAATTCTCCGTGAAGGACCGCATCACCGATCCTGCCGTGGCGATTGGCACGGACTCCACCCGCAACACCGTCGCCATATCCCGTGAGGCGTTGCTAGCCGCGCCCGCCGGTATTTCCGGCCTGAAGATGCTGGAGACGCTCCCTGGCTTTAACGTGCAGACCTCCGATGCGCTTGGTTTTTACGAATTCGGCAACTCTGTTTTCGTGCGTGCCTTCAAGCTCGATCAGATCGGCTTCGTGGTGGACGGCATCCCGCTCGGTCGCAACGCGGCGTTCGGCGGCAGCCCGATCTTCCGTCTCGTGGACAACGAGAATTTCGGCCGTGTCGTCGCCTCGCAGGGCGCCGGCGACGTTTCGCTCCCCAGCTACAGCTCGCTGGGGCCGGCGGTCACCTTCACCTCTCTCGCCCCGACGAAGGCCCCGGGCTTCAGCACCGTGCTCAGCGCCGGCGACAACAGCTACCGTCGCACTTTTTTCCGCGTGCAGAGCGGCGAGCGCGGCGGCGTCAGCGCCTACGTCAGTTACTCGAAGATCGACGGCAATCTCTGGAACAGCCCCGGCACGCTCAACCGCGAACACTGGGAGGCCAAGGTCCGCTACGTGATCACCCCGGCCGCCGATCTCACTTTCAAACTGGTCGCCAATAAATTCCACGACTTCGACTCGCCCTCGATTTCCAAGGCGCAGTTCGCCGGCACGGCGGGCGATTTCTTCGGCCGCTCCGGCCGCTACTTTCCCTATCTAGGCACCGTGCCCGACCTCGTGGCCACCACCCCCGGCGTGGCTTACAGCAACACGCTCCACAACCAATACTACCTCCAGGCCATCAACGACCGTAACGACAAACTCTACGGCCTCACGCTCAACCTCCGCCCGGCCGACAACCTCTCGTTCTCCTCCACCGCCTATTACGAAGACAAGAAGGGCTACGGCGTCAGCCCCGAGGCCTACGCCACGTCGCTCACCAACTACAACGCCGAGATCGCGGCGGCGGCTGCCGGCGTCCCCGGTCTGACCGGCCTCGTCGCGCCGCGCGGTCTTCAATACGGCCTCTCCGTCCCGGAAGGCGACCGCTACGGCCTTACCGGCAGCGGCCTGCTCACCAGCGGCAAAAACAAGCTAGAAGCCGGTTTCTGGATCGAGCGCGACAACTACCACCGCACGCAGAACCGCTATAACCAAGTCGGCGGCAATCCCGCCGGTGCGCCGCTCCTCAACGAGCCCGTCCACTACCAGCGCGACTACCGCTCGCGCACCGAGACGACCCAGCTCTTCGTGAAGGACACCCTCGCACTCATGGACGACAAGCTGAAGCTCGAGGCCGGCATCAAGGCGCTCGACATCGACTACGCCATCTGGGGCGCCCGCGTGAATCTCGACTACCGCGCCGGCATCCGCCCGAAATTCACCGATAACTGGTCCAACTATTTTCTGCCGCAGGCCGGCGCCGTTTACAGCGTGACCGCGCACGAGCAGGTGTTCGCCTCCTACGCGGAAAACATCTCCCGCCCCGTCGCCGACGACGTTTATTCTGCCGCCAGCATCGCCGCCACGCAGCGCGTCGAGGCCGAGAAGGCGCAGAACATCGAGGCCGGTATCCGCACCAACCGCGGCGCCTTCAACGGTGTGCTCTCCGTTTACTCCACCGGCTTCCGCAACCGGCTCCAACAGTTCAGCGCGCTCGTCCCCGGCAGCACGCAGGTCGAGAGCTTTTTCCAAAACGTCGGCAAGGTGCAGGCCAAGGGCTTTGAGTTCAGCGGCGGCTGGCGTCCCGCGTTCCTCACCGGTGTCGCCCTCACCGCCGGCGGTTCTTACAACATCGTGGAGTTCAAAAATAATTACACCACGCAGGCCTCGGCTACGGGCGCGCCCACGACGGTGGTCATCGCCGGTAACACCGTCCCGGACAGCCCCAAGTGGATGGGCAATGCCGCGATTACCTATCAGCCCGTCGGCTGGCTCAGCGCCAATGTCAGCGGCCGCTACACCGGGCCGCGCTACACGAATTTCATCAACACCGAGACCGTGGCTGGCTACACGATTTACTCCGCCTCGCTCGACTTCGGCGGCAGCCAGCTCGCGTTCGGCCCGTTCAAGAGCCTCAAGCTCCGGCTGAACCTCGATAACGTCTTCGACAAAATCTATCTGGCCAGATCAGCACCTCAGCCACGGGGCTCGGCGTATTTCGTCCCGGTTCGGATCGCACATTTCAGATGAGCCTCACGGCTTCCTTCTGAGCACGCCTTCTGCTTAATCACGGGGACGGCACCGCGTGGGTGCCGTCCTTTTTATTTCCTATGAAACGCTCCCTCCCGCTTCTTGCCCTCGCGTTCGCGGCCCTGCCGCTTGCGCTCACCGCCGCCGACGACGCCCGTGTGATCCACGAACGCCTCATCACCTTCGACACGCACCTCGATACGCCGTCCAGTCTGCGTCGGCCGGGCTGGAGCATTATGGACCGCCATTCAGTCGCCGACGACGGAACCCAGGTTGACCAGCCGCGCATGCTCGAGGGCGGTCTCGATGGCGGCTTTTGGGTGATCTACGTCGGTCAGGGCCCGCGCACGCCCGAGGGCCACGCCGCGGCGCGCGACACCGCGCTCCAGATCGCCGTCCGCATCCGCGAGATGGTCGCGGCGAATCCGAAATATTTCGCCCTCGCCACCAAGGCCGACGATGCGGCGGCCATCGCGGCCACCGGCAAACGCATCGTCTATATGTCGATCGAGAATGCCTATCCGATCGGCCACGACGTCACGCTCGTGAAGACCTTCTACGACCTCGGCGTGCGCATGTTGAGCACGGTGCATTTCGCCAACAACGACCTCGCCGACTCCGCCACCGATACGAACGGCAAGGAGTGGAACGGCCTCAGCCCGCTGGGCAAAGAAGTCGTCGCCGAGTGCAATCGGCTCGGCATCATCGTCGATGCCTCGCACGCGTCCGACGATGTGTTCGACCAACTCATCGCGCTCTCCAAGACGCCGATCATCCTTTCGCACTCCGGCTCCAAGGCCGTTTACGATCACCCGCGCAACATCGACGACGAGCGCATGAAGAAACTCGCGGCGTCCGGCGGCGTGATTCAGATGAATTCCCTCAGCGCCTACCTCATCCCCACGCCGCCGAATCCCGAGCGCAACAAAGCCATGCAGGCCCTGATGGCCAAATACGGCGGTCGCGATAACCTGACGCCCGCGCAGCAGGTGGAAATGCGCAAGGACCGTCGCGAACTGGCGGAGAAATATCCGGTGCCGATGGCGACCTTCGACGACTTCATGAAGCACGTGCTGCACACACTGAAAGTCGTCGGCCCCGCGCACGTCGGCTTCGGCGCCGACTGGGATGGCGGTGGCGGTGTGACCGGCATGGAAGACGTCGCGAGCTACCACAAGATCACCGCGAGCCTGCTGGCCGCCGGTTATTCCGAGGCCGATTGCGCGAACATGTGGAGCGGCAATACGCTCCGCCTCCTGCGCGCCGCCGAGGCTTATGCGGCGAAGCTCAAAGCTGCGGAGGCCGCCAAGCCCGTGGTTCCGCAGGCCCGCTGAGCTGCCACCCTCGACTCCGAATAATCGCGGTCACGGCCGCAGAAAAGAGCGGACGGAAAGTCCGCTCTTTTTATGTCCGCAGTGGGAGAGTCGCGAGCGCGTGCGTGCGTGCGCCGAAAAACGAAGTGCCCGGTCTCGCAAATTTGGCGAAGCATTCGGCGGAGGTGTCTAGTCAACCACCGCGCAACTACCATTCTCAGCAAAACCGGGCTTCGGGTATGACGGTAGCTCCGACGATTGGTTGCGCCCGGAAAGTAGCATTCTTATCGGGCCCGCGTCTCGTCCGGTGTCTGCGCTAATCTTCCGCGTGCGGTGCGTGGGTTTCACCAGCGATTCGCGCGGGAATTTAATAAAAATCAGTGCCCGGCTTCGCTTCGGCATCGGGGCTGCTAAGTAGCCGGTGTCTAGTCAACCACCATGCAACACGCTACCTCCGCGCAAAGCCGGACAGTGCGACGGTTAGCCGTCGCTTTGGCCTGTTCAACCCTATTCGCCAGTCCAGTAATTTCGCTCCTAGCGCAGGCGGTTTCGCCCGCGCCTAGCGCCAAAACCGAGCAGCCCGAGGAGGCGATCAAGATGTTGGAATTCTTGGTCAGCGACAAGGGCGTCTCCCGTGCGACCAACTCCATCACGCCGTCCGACGTGAAGGCGTCGCTCCCCGGCATGTCGGTAGAACGCCTCCTGGCCCTCGTGCCCGGGGTGAATATCCGCTCGACCGATCCGTTCGGTTTCTACGAATTCGGCAACGACATCCGCGTGCGCTCCTTCGGCCTCGCGGCCCTCGCGGTGACGATCGACGACATCCCGCTCGGCAATAACAGCCCGCGCTTCGGCACGCCGGCCGGCCGCATTGTGGATGGCGAGAATCTCGCGTCGATCAGCGTCTCCCAGGGCACGGGTGACGTCACGTCTCCCGCATACGAGGCGCTCGGTGGTGCGATCAAATATTACACCGTCAATCCTTCGAAGAAAATGGGTGCGCAATTGAGCCTCACCAACGGCTCATTCGGCAGTAAGCGCTACTTCGGGAAATTCGAAACCGGCGAAATCATTCCGGGCCTCACGGCGTTTGTGAGCACCTCCAACCTGGAATTCTATTCCGCCGGGGTTCCGGCCAAGAGCAGCGCCAGCAAGGTCGAGGGCAAGATCCGCTACGAACTGCCCAAGGCCAACTTCAGCTTCGCCTACACGTGGAACGATCGCGACGACTACGATACCCGCTCCATCCAGTGGGACCGCTGGCGCGCGCTGGAGAGCGGCGATCCCTACTCGGGATATGGTCCCGCATCGGCCGGCACGATCTACGGCGCCGCCGAGCAGGCCAATCTTACGCTGTTCGCGAAAAACGGTTACGCCGACTACCTCCCGCCCAACAACGCCGCTCTCGCCGCTGCGGCCGGCCTCCCCGTCGGCACCGCGCTCGCGGCGGCGCTCGTGGGTAATTATAAGGAAAACGGCCGCAAGTTTGGTGCCATTGATTATCTTGGCGTGGCGGAAAACATCGGCGACGGCAGCTACAACCAATACTACAAATACTACCGTAACGGCCGCATGGATTCCCTCTTCCGCGGCTCGGCCGATTTCACGGTCACGGATAATTTCATGGTCAAGGCTTCGTCCTATTACCAAGACCGCCACAATTACGGCACCTTCCCCGTGCTCCGCTCCGATGCGCGCACGCAGATCGTAAATTCCTACCTCCCGGCCAACAACCCCAACGGCATCCTCCGCACCGACATTTATCCGCGCTTCGCCTACCAGCTCAACGGCAACCTCGTGCCGATCGGCACGGTCGGGGCGACCCCCGTCGGCTACAACGATACCAACAACAACGGCTTCCTCGACGTGGGTGAGACGCTCAATCCCGCCGCCACGCCGGCAGCGTTTTCCAACGCCCATGCGCTCATCGCGCCCACCTCCACGACGCTCGCCAATGCCACCCCCGGCATCCCCGGTGCGATCGGCCGCGACGAGGACTTCGGCGGTCAACGGGTCGGCGTCAACCTGAAGGGTGTCCTCACGCTCGGTATCAATAAGGTCACCGTCGGCGGTTGGTATGAGAACGACCAGCAGCAGGCCTTCCGCCCCACCTACAATCTGGCCGGCGGCTCGCCCCAAGGCGGCTTCCTCTACGACCAGACGCTCTTCAACAACTATGCCCGCAACTGGGCCACGGACGCGAAGCTCCTCTACATCGAAGACGTTTTGAAGTTCTTCGACGACAAGCTGTCGGTCTCGCTCGCGGCCAAATCCCTCACGGTGGACAAGAAGGCGAATGGCATTCTCTACACCCAGCTTTACTGGAAGCCCCTCGGCCAGCAGCGGATCACCCGCAGCGTGACCTACAAGGATAACTTCCTCCCGCAGCTCGGCCTCGGCTACAAGCTCACGCCCCAGATCGAGCTCTTCGCCAATTACGCGGAGAACTTCGCCGCGCCGAACAACGACATCATCGTAAATGTCGATTTCAACGAAAGCCTCCAGCCCGAGACCGCCAAGAACTACGACGGCGGCCTGCGCTACTCTGGCAAGACCTTCGGCGCCAGCTTTGCGGTGTTTTACAACCAATACGCCAACCGCATTCTCTCGGTGGCGTTCACCACCGAGGAGTTGCTCGCCCGCGGCCTCGGCGGCGTCACCGGCGTGACCCAATATCGCAACGTCGGGGGCATCGATTCTTCGGGTGCGGAAATCAGTGCCGACTGGCGCACGCCGATCAAGGGCCTGCGCGCCAACGGCTCGTTCGCCTATCAGAAATCCGAATTCTCGGGCGATCTGCTCACGACCTACGCGGCCTTCCACACCTCGACCACGGACCCTCGCGCCAAGTTCTACCGTCCCATCCCGAACCCGAACTACATCCCGGGCTCCACCGATCCGACCAAGGCCCAATACGTCTCCTCGTATGAGCTGCAAAAGGGGAAGACCCAGGGAAACACGCCCGAGTTCACGTTCAAAGGCGACCTGAACTACACGTGGAAGAACGTCGATCTGA
>JANXLP010000692.1 GCA_025355125.1 Opitutaceae bacterium
AGGTAGGTAGATGGGGCTGACATGCCACGGTCCACCCTGCACGGCAGCGCTCAGTTAGCCATTAAATATTGCCGGCCTTGCCCGAAAACACTTTAGCGGGCTTCAGCGGAATACCGTGCACCCTTAGCCCCAGCCTCGACACCGCCCTTGCATTCCGCGTCATGCGGCGCATGGTGCCCTCTCGTTCTTTGATTGGTTTCGCACCCAATCGTATCCGCAGGGCCTCACGGCGCTGGTCTTAAAAAAAACTTTCCCACTTTGGGGGTGTTCTGGATTCGACTCCTAGTTGGCGTGCGTTGCTGCCGGTCGAGAGTGAAGTTCTCTCGCAAATCCCACTTCAAAAAAATAACAGGCAATAACGAAGAAATGCCCCTGGCTGCCTAATTAGCAGTCACGTTTGTCCATCAACACCTGCTAGGTGGAACGAACGTCGACAGCAGGTATAATGCGCGGAGCGACTCGCGGTCTGCGCACCGTATCTTCATCCGGGAGTTGGTTGGGAGCTGAGCGCGCGTTTACGCATAGCCCCGACGAGATTAATGTAACGCTATACCGGTAGATGCGGCGCGCAAAAGCTGAGAGCACGCGGGTTCAACTCCCGCCACCTCCACCAATCAGAAAGGCCGCTCCCCTAAAAGGAGCGGCTTTTTTGCGTCTCACGCATGGCGCCGGCGCCCATTGGATCGGTCCGGCGCATGGCGACCCGCTTCGCCTTCTGAGCGCGCCCGACCCCATGCTTGCCTCCGCCGCTGCGGTTCCTGACGCTCCGGTGTGCGTTTCCCCCTCCGTCCCTCTTTCGCCCTTCTGCTTCTCGCAATCGTGTTCGCCGGCTGTGCATCACCCGAAGTGAAGCGCCTCATCACGATCACGGGCGGAAAATCCGTGCCCTTTTCCTTCGGACCCAAAGGCGCCGTGCCCGGCCGCGCCGACGGCTACGAGGTGCAGTTCGTGACGCTGCTCCCAGCGCCCGATGCCAAGGAAACATTCTACCAACTGGCCTTCACGGCCCCGGCCGGGGCCGTCGTAAAACGCGTCCAGATCGAGGATGTTTCCGAAGAGGCCGCGGCGTTTCCGCTGATCGACGATCAGGCGCCTAAACTCACCGGTAATCGCTGGCAGGCCGATTCCGCGACCGTGCGCGCCGGCGACCCTCATCTCGCCTGGGTGCTGACGATCCAGACCACGATGCGCGTCTATCGTTTCACCATCACCGACGCCGCCGGCAAACGCACCGAGATCCTCCATGTCGTGGGCTATCCCGACTTCATCAAGACCGTGATCCGCCAGAAATGGGGCGAAAAGTATTGAGCGGAGGAGTCGGGTGAGATCTAGGGACTGACGGCGGTGCCGAAGCACCGGCCGAATCAGGGCATTTCGTAGAACTCGACGAGGGCCGTGCCCGTCGTGCCATCGGCACTCGTGACCTGCGCGCTGTAGAGGCCGGGCGCGAGGCTCACGAGGAGCGCGGCGTCATTGGCGCCGACGGTGAGAGCGAAGGCGCCGGCTTCGCTGCTCGCCTGCGTGATCACGACGGCATCGGGGCTGGTGGCGAGGCCGGCGTTCTGCGCGACGAGGCGGCTGCCCGAGTAGAGCGAGAGCACGGGCCGCGCGAGGAAGCCGGTGACGCCGGCCTGCGCGAGGCTGGGGCCGACGGCGCGGACGAGCATGCGTTTCGGCGCGTTGCCGGCGACGACCACGCCGGCAATGAGCGTGTTGTCGCCGGAACCGGCGAGGGCGAGCGTCGAGAGGTTGACGAGGCGCTGGCCGGCGGCGCCGGTGGTGAGGTCGTAAATCTCCATGAGGCCGACGCCGCTGCCGCTGGCAAATGCGCTCGTCATGGCGGCGGTGTAGGCACCGGGATTCAGGCGCACGCGGATCGCGGAATCGGCGCCGGTGGCGGCGAGCGGGAACGCGCCGGCGATCGCGGCGCCGGTGGCGATGTCGGCGGCATTGAGCGCGGTGCTCCACTTGGTGTTGGTGCCGATCAGCGTGCCGCCGCTGAAGAGTTCGAGCTTCGGTGCGGCGAGCGGGCTCGCGATGCCGAAGGCGGAGAGCGTGGGGCCGACGGCGCGGATGAGGACATCGACCGGCGTGTCACCGGTGAGCACGAAGCCCACATTAGACGAGCCGCCCACCGGGACGATCGAACGCGTCGAGATTTCCCGGAAACGCTGCGCGCCGGCGAGGGCGTCGGTGGCGCCAGCGAAGCCGACCGAGTCGAGCGCGCTCACAATCGTGCCGCCCGAGACGAGCGCGGCCACGACCTGCGTGCCCACGCTGGCGGCGAGCTTCCCGGCGGTGTCGATCGTGGCGGTGGCGGCGGTGAGCTGCGTGCCCTTCTGGATGAGCACGTAGGCCTGACCGCCGGAGCCGACGATGAAGTAGTTGAGCGTCGAGGTCTCGGGCGTGCCAGCCTGGTAGTAACCGGCGAGGGCCGCGGTCGCACCGGTCGAGCGCGTGCCGGTGAGTGCGGTGCCGCCGACGGTGCCGGTGAGCGCGCCGGCGGTGTCGATGGTGGCATCGACAGCGATGTTCAGATTGGCGGTGAAGCGGACGCGTCCGGAGGTATCGACGTTGATCCGGCGGGCGAGGAGCGCGGTGCCGCCGCTCGTGCCGAGGAAGACGCCAGAGCCATCGGGCCGCACGAAGAGCGAGAAGGTGCCGCCACCCGTGATCGTGCCGAAGTAGGTGCCGGCGTAGCGGCTGGAAGCGATCGCCAGCGCGGTGGGTGTGCTGGTGACGGTGCCGGCGGCGTTGGTCACCTGCACGGTGTAGATGCCGGCGGCGGTGGTCTGGACGTTGGGCAACTGAAGCGTGGCTTCGGTCGCGCCGACGTAGGCGGGCGCGCCCACGGGCGTGAAGCCGACGGTGCCGTCGAGGGTGAGTGTGACGGGAGACGCGCTCGTGTTGAGGAACATGAAGCCGAGTTCGTTGAACGCAGTGGCGGCGGGCGGCACGTCGGGATTCGTGTAGGCGCTCTGGCTGAAGCCGGTGCCGCGGAGCCAGACGCCGGCAACGGTGTTGCCCGAATTCGTGCCGAAGGAGACGCCGGTGGCGCTGCGCACAAGGCGGAGCGTGTAGGTGTAGGTGGTGCCATCGGTGAGCGCGCCGGCGGTCTGGATCGCGGAGCCGGTGCCGAGCGCGGCAGACGGGGCGGTGTCGTAGTTGAGCAGGCTGGAGGCGGCGCCGGCGTTGCGGCGGCGGAGCTCGATGGCGCTGCCGCCGGAGTCGCGGCCGTTGACCCAGGTGACGTAGCCCGTGTCGTCGGCGAAGCTGGTGCCGGGATTCGTGCCGTTACTATTGAAGAGACCGATGCCGAGAGCGCGCGTGCCGGCGGTGAGATTCGAGAGGCCGCCGGAAGCGGTGAAGTTGATCGAGACCTCGGCGATGGTGCCGGCCGCGGCGGTGGTGAGATCAAACGGCACGAAGTTCGTCGAGGTGAGCGTCACGCGCTGGCCGGCGGGAATCGTGACGGTGGTCTTGCCGTTGGCGGTGGTGGCGGCGACCGAGGTGGTTTCGTTGAAGACGTTGAACGCGAGTTGCGCGGTCGCGGCGACGGAAGCAGCGGTGGGCGCGACGATGGCGACGCCGTCTTTGAACCATTGGTAGGTGGGCTGCGGCGCGCCGTTGGCGACGACGGTGAGGCGGGCGTTGGCGCCGGGGATCACGCTCTGCACGACGGGCTGCACCTCGATGGTGGGCGCGAGCTGCGGGACCCAGCCGCCGAGGACGAAGGCGGGCGAGCGATACTGCGCGGCGGTGGCGGCATCGATCTGCTTCGATGAGGCGAGGCGCTTGCTGATATCGAGCGTGGCGCCGTTGAGATCGGTGCTCTGGTATTCCCAATCCTGCACGGTGGCGGAGGTGGTGGCGTTATTGAGCTGCCAGCCGACGGGGAGAATGTGCGAGCCCATGGCGCAGTTGATCCACACGGCCTGGCTGTAGGGGAAGTTGCCGGTGTTGGGATCGATGCGGCCGAGGTAGTAGCGGGCGGCGGTGGGCTCGCCGCTGAGCACACAGTCCACGAAGACAAAGCCGATCTGGTTCTGGGCGTTGCGAACTTGGGTGTAGTAACCTTCGGCGCCGGCGGTATCGAGGGCCTTGAGTTCGCAGTGCTGGAAGTAGGCGGCGGCGGTGCCCCAGATGAAATCGGTGTTACCCTCGATGTAGGTATCGGTGATGAAGACGGAGCCGGTGTTGCAGAGGAGCGTATCCTGGCGGCTGCGGAGGTTGCAGCGGTTGATGAGGACGCGGAGCCCGTCGGAGACGAAGCCCTCGGCCTGCGAACCGCCCTGCGGCGTGGAGTTGAAAATGGTGAGCGTCTCGAGGGTGAAATCGGCGGAGGCGTTGGTGAAGACGCCGCGGGTGCGGGTGCTGCCGTTGAGGTTGTTGTTGTTCGCGTAGGTCACGATGGACTGCGCGCGGTCTTCGCCGCGAACGGCGATCAAGGGCCGGTTGGCGCCGACGTGGATCTGCTCAACGTAGGTGCCTTTTTTGACGGTGATGACGACGCGCTGAGTGTTGTTGACCGGCACGAAGTCGATGGCGCCTTGGACGGTGCTGAAGTCGCCGCTACCATCGGCGGCGACGGTCACGGCGGAGGCGTTGGCGGCGGGGCCGGCGGCTTTGGTGGAGAAGCGCCACGTGGTCGTATCGTTGATGCCGGTGAAGCTGGCGCTGGTGGTGTCGCGCAGGGCGCCGGGCTCGACGGTGACGTAGTAAGCCTGGCCGTAGGCGAGGACGCCGGCGTGCGGGTAGATGGCGGCGGTGTTACCGGTGACGATGACGGGGAAATAATTCAGCTGGGCGGTGTTGGTGCCGACGGTGCGGAGCTGAAAGGGCGCGCCGAGGTCGATGGTATCGACGACGGTGTTGTCGGAGGCCTTGTAAATGCGGATGCGGCCGGTGACGCCGCCGGTGGGCGTGCGGTCAAAGGTGAGGCGCAGCGGCGTGTCGATGGTGAGACCAGTGGCGGTGTTGGCCGGATAGACGGCGGTCGCGGCCATCGTGGATGGGATCGCGAGGACGGCGGGTGAGCTGGTGACGGCGCCGATGGCGTTGACGATGCGGACGGTGTAGACGCCGGTGTCGGCGAGCGCGGCGGCGGCGACGGAGTAGGACGCGGTGGTGGCGCCCGTGATGTTGGCGCCATTTTTCAACCACTGGTAGGACGGCGTGGGGCTGCCGGTGGCGGCGACGGTGAACGTGACCGGTTGGCCGGCGGCGACGGTCGCGCTCACGGGCTGCGCAGTGACGGCCGGGGCGGTGTTGACCGTGAGCACGGAGGCGTCGCTGGTGACGGTCGCGCCGGTGTTGCTGACGACGACGGTGTAGCTGCCCGCATCGGCCGCGGCGACGGCGGGGAGCGTGAGGGTGGCAGCGGTAGCGCCGGTGATGTTGACGGAATTTTTCTGCCACTGGTAGGCGAGTGGCGCGGAGCCGAAGGCGGCGACGGTGAAGGTGGCGTCTTTACCGGCGGTCACGGTGGCGGCGGCAGGCTGCGCGGTGATCGTCGCGGGGACGGTGGACGTGGTGACCGTGACCGTGGCGGCAGCGCTGGTGACGGTGCCGTAGGCATTGGTGATAGTGACGGTGTAGCTGCCGGCGTCCGTGGTGGTGGCGCTCGCGAGCGCGAGGCTCGCGGCGGTGGCGCTGGCGACGTTGGCACCGTCTTTTTTCCACTGGTAAGTGAGCGGGGCGGTGCCGGTCACGGCGACGGAGAGCGCGGCGGACTGGGCGGGATTGAGGATGAGCGCGGCGGGCTGGGTGGTGATCGCGGGCGGGTTGATCGGCGTGAGGCCGGTCACGGAAACAATCTCGAGGGTGACGGGCACCGTGGTGGAGTTGAAAAACATGAAGCCGAGTTCGTTGAACACGGTGGTGGCGGGCGGCACGTCCGGGTTGGTGTAGGCGGTCTGGCTGAGGCCGTCGCCGCTCACCCAGATGCCGGAGCCGGCGGTCGTGGAACTGGTGGTGCCGAGGGAGACGCCGGTGGCGGTGCGGACGAGGTGGAGCTGGATCGCGTAGGTGCCGCTGTCGGCGAGCGCGCCGGCGGTCTGGGTGGTGGTGCCGGTGCCGAGGGAGTTGAAGGCGGTGCCGGTGGGATTGAGGAGAGAGGCGGAGGTGCCGTCGCCGTTGCGGCGGCGCAGCTCGATGAGCGAGCCGGTCTGGCGACCGTTGAGCCAGGTGAAGTAGCCTTTGTCATCGGCAAACGTGGTGCCGGGATTCGTGCCGTTGTTATTATAAAAACCGTAGCCGACGGCGCGCGTGCCGCCCGCGATGCTCGAGAGACCACCGGAGGCTTTGAACGTCGTCGTCACGTAAACCTCACCGGCGGTCACGGCGGAAAAATCCACAGGCGTGAAGTTCGTCGCGTAGAGCGTGACGCGCTGGCCGGCGGGAACGGTGACGGTGACGCCGTTGGCGGCGGTCGAGGCGGGAGCGGCGACCGAGGTGGTTTCATTGAAGACGCTCCACGACAGTTGAGCGGAGAGCGGAGTGACGAGGCAAAGCGCCGCAATGAGGGCGCAACGGACCAGGCGATGGAGGGGCATGGGGAAACGGAGACCGGGGACAGCGGGGCGAAACCGAGGGGGATGGGGGCGGGATTGGAACAGCGCGGAGAGACGGCAGCGGCTCCCCGGCGGCGAAGCAGGCGAAACGCTTTTGATCCGGGAATCCGAGTCAACCGAATATAACGACACGTGTCGTTATTTTGAGAACAACGCCGGTTTCGCCCCGGCTGCGCTCTTGCCAGCGCCCCGCCGTTGCCTTGGTTTCGCCGGGCGTCCGTGAAGAAGCCGACTAAAAAAATCGCCGCCCATACCATCCGCTCCACCGCGGACTTCGCCCGCTATGTGGGGCTCTCGCGCAGCGCCGTCTCCCGGGTGTTGAACAACCAGCCCGGCCTGCGCAGCAAGACCATCGACCGCGTGCGGCGGGCGATGGAGGAGACGGGCTTCACCGTGAATGCCCACGCGCTCCACCTGCGCGGCCGGCCGACGGCAATGATCGGCGTCTGCATCGAGGATCTGCTGACGCCGACCGCAGTGAGCAAACTGGCGATGTTGCAGGAGATGCTGCGGGCGCGCAACTACACGGCATTGATCGAAGTGCTCAAGCCAGGGACCGGGCAGAAGGTGTTGCAGCATTTTTTAGCGCTGCGGGTGGATGCGATAATTTTCATCGGGCAGTTCGACGCCCCTGAATTAGAACACAGCATCGCGGCGCTTGATCGGCGGGGTCTGCCCCACCTCGTCATCGACCACCCGGGGCTCGCCCACGCCAACACCCTCACGCTCGACCGGGCCGGGGCGATGCGCGAGGTCACCGCCCGTCTCCTCGCGCTGGGCCACCGTCGCTTCGGCCTGCTCGGGATCACTGGACCGTTTCAGACCATCACCGACCGTTTGCGCGGCGTGCAGGAGGCGCTGGCGCAGCATGGGCTGGATTTCGCGACGTGCGTGCAGTCGCACGATGAGAAAATCCGCGCCGGCGATCACTTCGCCTACGGCAGCGAGCTCGCGCGGCTCTTTGCCCGGGAACCGGACCGGCCCACGGCGTTTCTGGCGGTCAACGACGAGACGGCCATCGGCGCCATGCTGGAGTTCCAGGCGCTGGGCCTGCGCATCCCCGACGACGTTTCCGTCGTGGGCTTCAACAACCAGAACATCTGCCTCATGACCCGGCCACAGCTGACGAGCGTGGACCAAAAGATCGAGACGAGCATCACGGCCGCGACCGACCTCATCCTGAAACAAATCGGCCGGCCGCTCGCGACCAAACCCATCCTGCGCCTGATCGAGCCACGGTTGGTGGAGCGCGGTTCTACCGGTCCGGCCGACCAGACGAACTCGCCCGCACGGCGGACGCTCAAGCACTAGCTGGCAGGAGGGCGTGGACGAGCCACGCCCCTGCGCTAAAAAACCTCCGGCTCCCGCGGTTTACTGCGTCACCTCGACCCGCACGGCGGCCCGTTCGAAATCGGCTGCCGCCAGCAAGCGCTCCGGCTGCATTCCACCCAACGCTCCAACCCAGCGGTCTGGGATAATTTCCAACCGCGTCGCGAGCTGCGTGGCGATGTCGTTGTAGTAGGACCGGGCGAGCGCGATGCGCTGCTCGGTCTCCGTCAACTGGGCCTGTAGCGCCATGAAACTCTCCTGCGCCTTCAGCCCGGGATAAGCTTCAGCGACAACGCGGATCGACCCGGCTAGGCCGGCGAAATCCGGTCCCTCCGACCCCGCCGGAGTCGCTATCGCCTGCGCCCGCAACGCCGCAACCGCCGTCTGCACTTCCGTCTCATGTCCACTCAAGCCGGTAACGATCGCGACCAGGCGCGGGATGAGATCGTGCCGACGTTTGAGCTGCACGTCGATCAAAGACCAGCCCTGCCGCACGCGTTGGCGCAGCGAGATGAGACGGTTATACCCGAGCCACACCCACACGGTCGCCCCGATCAGCAGGTAGAGCACGGGCGGCGAGAAAATCAAAACCCTTTCTACCACGACCGCCGCAGGCCAATCCGCCCAAAGCAGCACCGCCGGCACGCCAGCCACTAAAAATCCGCCCGACCCGCAGAGGCACGCCCGCAAACCCAGCGAAGAACTGACTTTTTCCTCGCTGCGCACCGAGATCATGAACAGCTCCGCGTCCGGGCTCGCGGCGATCTCCGGCGCGACGACATCGGCCCGCTCGCGCGCCTGACCCGCCACGAAGAGCGGCGCATGGTGGCGAAGCCCCGTTTCGACGAAGCGCCGCTCATGGTCCGAATCGGGCACGGTGCCCGCTGGACCCTTGCCATAGTAGAGCGCATCACCGCGTCCGACTTTCTCGGAAAAAAACGTCTCCGGGTCGATGCTCGCCCCTTCCGGTCGCACCAACATAACACCGGTTTCGTCGCGCAGATAAAACGGTTTCGATTCGCCGCCCTGCGCCACCGTCGTCCAGCCGCTCTCGCGTATTTGCCGGGTTTTGGTTTCTCCTTTGCTGTCGGTGTAGGTCTCCGTGACCGTCCGGGACCACGCTTCGTCCACTTCCCACCCGTAATGCACGCACGTCGCGGCTGCGAGATAGCTGGTAAACGGCTCGGCCGACTCGGCGGTGCCTTTGATCTCAACGAAGCCGATGAAAACGCCCTGCGCCTTCGACGTCGGCGTATCGGCTAAGATCCGTCGGCACCGCAACAGGCGGGCCCAGCCCCAAAGGCTAAGCCCGCACACCACCGCAAGCGCCACCGGCACCGACCAGCTTACATTCATCATTCAAAGCTCAACCCGCCTTCAAACCGAGGGCGAGCCTGGAGCGTGCGTGTCAGCTCACTTCGCCTCAGTTGGCCGCGAATTCCGGCGCCAGCTCCATGCCGAAATGGCCGCGGGCGTTGGCGAAGCAGATATTTTTCACCATGCCGCCGACAAGACCCATGTCGTGCGGGATCTCGCCGCGCGCGATGTCGCCGCCGAGAAGATTGCAGAGCGTGCGGCGAAAATATTCGTGGCGCGGATAGCTGAGGAAGCTGCGCGAATCCGTGAGCATGCCGACGAAGCGCGAGAGCAGGCCGAGGTTGGAGAGTGAGTTGAGCTGCCACTCCATCGCTTCCTTCTGATCGAGAAACCACCAACCGCTGCCGAACTGGATTTTGCCGGGAATCGTGCCGTCTTGGAAATTCCCAATCATCGTCGCCATGACGTAATTGTCGGCGGGATTGAGATTGTAGATGACCATGCGCGGGAGTTGGTCGGTGGCATCGAGCGCGTTCAGATAGCGCGAGAGAGCGACGGCCTGCGGGAAATCGCCGATCGAATCGAAACCCGTGTCGGGCCCGAGCTTGCCGAGGAGGCGGGCGTTGTTGTTACGAAGCGCACCGAGGTGGAGCTGCTTCGTCCAACCGCGCGCGGCGTCCCAGCGGCCGAGCTCGAGCATGAGATAGGAACCGTAGCGGGCGATGTCTTCGGCGGAAGCAACGCGGCCGGCGCGCGCGCCGTCGAAAATCGACTGGGCCTGCGCGTGCGTGCAGGGCTCGGCGAGCGCGGATTCGAGGCCGTGGTCGGAGACGCGGCCACCGATGGCGTGGAAATCGTCGTGGCGCTTTTTAAGCGCCCCGAGGAAGTCGTCGAAGGTGCGCACGCCGTTGGCGGCGAAGGAACCGCCGGCGGCACCGGCGAGTTTTTCCATGTAGGCGTTGAACACCGCAGGCGCGCCCACGGCGAAGGCCTTGTCGGGACGGAAAGTCGGATAGACGCGCGTCTTCAGGCCGCTCGCGCGGATCTGCACATGAAGGTCGAGCGAGTCGGCGGGGTCGTCGGTCGTGCAAACGACGGCGACCTTGGAGTTGGTCAGAAAATCATGCACGCGCATCGTCGCGAGCTGCGGGTTGGCGCGCTCCCAGATGGAGTCGGCGCTCGACGGATTGATGATGTCGGTGATGCCGAAGGTGCGCGCGAGCTCGAGGTGCGACCAGTGATAGAGCGGATTGCGCAACGTGTGGGGGACGGTCGCGCACCACGCGTCGAATTTCTCGCGGGGCGAGGCGTTGCCGGTGACGAGGCGCTCCGAGACGCCGTTGGTGCGGAGCGCGCGCCACTTGTAGTGATCGCCGCCGAGCCAGATCTCGGCGAGGTCGGCGAACGGGTGGTTGTTGGCGATCTGCGCGGGCGGCAGGTGACAGTGATAGTCGTAGATCGGCTCGTGCTTCGCGAACGTGTGGTAGAGCTCGCGGGCCGCAGGGGTGGAGAGCAGGAAATCGTCGTGAATGAAGGGGAGCATGGTCGGAGGATGCGGAGTTGGAAAAAGGCGGGGAAGGCGAATTACGACTGCGTGATACCGTCCAGCATCGCGGCGAGACTGGTGTAGCCCGCAAGCTTGGAATCGGCCGCGTCGCACGTGGCGGCGGAGGCGAGGCCGGTGTTGCGCGCAAGGAAGACGATATAGGTCGCGATGTTCTTGGAGAAATTCAGGCGGCCTTCGTCGCTGATCGTATAAAAACGCGCGCGCTGGCGGTAGCCCGCAGGCGTGTGGTCGCCGAGCGCGGATTTCTCGGGACGGCCGTCGGCGGCGAGCACGTGAAGGAAGTTATACTCGAACCAGAACATGTGCTCGGGGCTCGGCGTGAGCGATTCGAGCGCGGCGCGGGTGACGGTC